>DATJWM010000170.1:0-10364 GCA_035501255.1 Mycobacteriales bacterium
TTCGTCACCCGCCAGGTGGTGTGCGGCGCAGGTCGGGTCGGGATCGGCCAGGACGGTCACGCGCATGGTTTCCAGCTCTCCCAGCGCGCGGACTTTTTTGAAGTCGAGGTCGGCCTCGAAACGACGCTGAAACGACCGATCATCAATACCCGCGACGAGCCGCACGCGGATCCTGAGCAGTACCGGCGGCTGCACGTCATCATCGGCGACGCCAACCTCGCGGAGGTGTCGTCGTACCTCAAGTTCGGGACCACCTCCGTCGTGCTCGCGATGATCGAACAGCGGTGGTTCGCCGACAACCTCGTCGATCTCACGATTGAGGCGCCGGTCGCGGCTCTACGCGCGGTCTCCCATGACCCGACACTGCGGCACGAGGTCCGCTTGCGGGATGGGCGCACCCTGACCGCCTTGCAGGTGCAGTCGGAGTTTCTGGAGCAGGCGCGCAAGTTCGTCGAGGACCGGTACGGCAGCGATGCGGACGATCAGACGGTCGACGTTCTCGACCGCTGGGAGCACGTTCTCGACCGGCTCGCCGAAGACCCGATGTCGCTCGCGAACGAGCTGGACTGGGTCGCCAAGCTGCAGTTGCTCGAGGGCTACCGCGACCGGGAAGGCCTGGACTGGGACGCCCCCAAGCTGGCGTTGGTCGACCTGCAGTACAGCGACGTGCGGCAGGACAAGGGCTTGTACAACCGGCTGGTCGCACGCGGGCGGATGGAGCGGATCCTCACCGACGCGGAGATCGACCGTGCCGTGACCGAGCCGCCGACCGATACCCGCGCCTACTTTCGCGGTCGATGCCTGGCGAAGTACGCCAAGGATGTCGCGGCAGCCTCGTGGGACTCGGTGATCTTCGACGTCGGTCGCGAGTCCCTTCAGCGGGTCCCGATGCTGGAGCCATTGCGGGGCACCAAAGCCCACGTCGACGCATTGTTCGATCGATGCGCGACTGCGGCCGCCCTTGTCGACGAGATCACCGGGGCCAAATAGCCCTCCCGCTCAGGCCGGGCAGAGCCAGTCGTCCGGCGCCTCGGCGGCCGTCGGCGAACCGGAACCCGGCGCCGGGAACGGCTCCCGGAAGCTGAACGCGAACGGGCCCGGCCCGTTTGTTCGCAACCCGACGAGGCGCTCCTGGGCCTCCGTGATGCTCGGCCGATGCCCGGACGGCACCCACCACAGGACGGTGATGATGTCCTCGAGCTTGACGAACCACTTCCGTCGTTGCCGCATGATCTGCGCGTGGTCGCTGCGGTACACGAAATCACCGAGCGCTTCGATCGATTCCCACACGGACATGTTGACCAGGATCGACTCAGCGCCGAAGGCCCGAAACGACGTGGCGTCACCGTTATCGTCCTGCAGTCGCCAGACGAATCCAGGGGCCGCGTCGGCGAATGCGTTGATCGGCTCCAGGGCCGCGACAAACCCCGCGAGCTCGGGGGAGTCCAGAGGGGCGACGGTGACGCCGATATTCAACTGCGCAAGCTCCCAGGCGTGGTTCGGCATGCCGCCACCGTAGAACAGCGCGGGCGACGGGTAGCGTCGAGCCCAACGACACGCACCGGAGGTGTCCCATGGCGACCCGCGACGAGGGTGGGCGAACGCATTCGACCCGCCGCGTTCAGGAAGCGGACGAGGTCGAGGACGTCGTCGAGTCCGACGTCCAGGAACGGCAGGAGGCCTTGACCGAAGACGTCGACGACCTGCTGGACGAGATCGACTCGGTCCTCGAGGCCAACGCCGAAGAGTTCGTCAGGTCCTATATCCAGAAAGGCGGCGAATAGGCGTCCCGCCGCGCCACACGCACGACCCGCTCGGCGGGTCGCACTCGGCCCGTTACGGGTGGGTCGAAGTCACTGCCCGCGAGCCCGTGCGCGGCTTCACGGCGTAGTCGTGGCAGGCTGGTCGCGTGGATCTCTCCGACGGCAACCTGCCCGCAGCGTTCTTCACCCCCGGCAACAGTTCCTTCGCCGACTTCCTCTCCGCGCATGCCCCAGAGCTGTTGCCGGCCGGTCGGGCGGCGACCCTGACCGGCACCGTTGACGCCCCGCACGCCACCACGATCGTGGGCGTCACCCACACCTCCGGTGTCGTCCTCGCCGGCGACCGGCGGGCGACGATGGGCAATGTCATCGCGCAGCGCGACATGGAGAAGGTCTTCCCCGCAGACGAGTTCTCGGCGGTCGGGATTGCGGGCACGGCCGGCGTCGCGGTCGAGCTGGTTCGCCTGTTCCAGGTCGAGCTCGAGCATTACGAGAAGATCGAGGGAACCACGCTCAGCCTCGAGGGGAAGGCCAACCGGCTCGCGCTGTTGATCCGCAACAACCTGCCGATGGCCATGCAGGGGCTCGCGGTGGTGCCGATGCTCGCCGGCTACGACCTGGAAGCGACCGACCCCACCAAGGCGGGACGGATCTTCTCCTACGACGTCACCGGCGGCCGCTACGAGGAGCACGCCTTTCACGCGATCGGCTCCGGCAGCGTCTACGCGCGTGGGTCGTTGAAGAAGCTCTACCGGGACGACTTCGGCGAGACCGATGCCGTCCTGGCCACGATTCAGGCGCTCTACGATGCTGCCGACGATGACAGCGCCACCGGCGGGCCCGACCTCACTCGGCGGATCTACCCGGTGATCACCTCGGTGACCGTTGACGGCTTCCGCAAGCTGGAGGAGACCGAGGTCGCGGCGGTCACCGAGCAGGTCGTCGCCGAACGGATGGCGAGCCCCGGCGGACCAAGCGCACCGCTGCGCTAGCCACCCACCCACCAGCAGGCCAACGAGAAGAAAGGCAGCCCAGACCGGTGACGATGCCATTCGGGTACGTCTCGCCCGAGCAGATCATGAAAGATCGGGCGGACTACGCCCGCAAAGGGATCGCCCGAGGTCGTGCCGTGTTGGTCCTGACCTATGAGGACGGGATCCTCTTCGTCGCCGAGAACCAGTCGAACGCGCTGCACAAGGTCTCCGAGATCTACGACCGGCTCGCCTTCGCCGCGGTCGGCAAGTACAACGAGTTCGAAAACCTACGGGTCGCGGGGGTCCGGATGGCGGATCTGCGCGGATACTCCTACGACCGCCGTGACGTCACCGGCCGGGCCCTCGCCAACACCTACGCCCAGATCCTCGGCACGATCTTCTCCAGCGGGGGAGAGAAACCGTTCGAGGTGGAGATCACCGTGGCCGAGGTGGGCGTGACGCGCGCCGAGGACCAGCTCTACCGCTTGACCTACGACGGCAGCGTGACCGAGGAGCACGGCGTCGTCGTGATGGGAGGTTCGGCCGAGGCGATCGCCGCCGTACTGAGCGAAGGTCATCGCGACGACATGCCGCTCGGCGCCGGACTGCGCCTGGCCGTCAAGTCGATCGTGGCCGCGGAGTCCGAGCCACGCGAGATCCCGGCCGCGGATCTCGAGGTCGCGATTCTCGAGCGCAGCCGGCCACGCCGTACCTTCCGCCGGCTCGCCGACGCGCAGCTCGAGCCGCTTCTCGCCGAGACGGACTGACCGGGTCGTTCTCGCCGACGCCGCGTGGCCGGCGCACGCGATAAGCGGGCGGTTGCGGCTTTCGCGCCATACCCTGACCTGGTGGAACGGCGAATCTTCGGCCTGGAGAACGAGTACGGCGTCACGTGCACGTTCCGTGGCCAGCGCCGGCTTTCACCCGACGAGGTCGCGCGCTACCTCTTCCGCCGGGTGGTGTCCTGGGGTCGCAGCAGCAACGTGTTCCTCAAGAATGGCGCCCGGCTCTATCTCGACGTCGGCTCCCATCCGGAGTACGCCACCCCTGAGTGCGACGACATCGTCGAGTTGGTCACGCACGACAAAGCGGGAGAGCGCACGCTCGAGGGTCTGCTCATGGACGCCGAGCGACGGTTGCGCGAGGAGGGGATCGCCGGCGACATCTACCTATTCAAGAACAACACCGACTCCGCCGGGAACTCCTACGGCTGCCACGAGAACTACCTCGTCGGCCGCCACGGCGAGTTCAGCCGCCTGGCCGACGTTCTCATCCCATTCCTCGTCACCCGGCAGATCATCTGCGGTGCGGGCAAGGTCCTGCTGACCCCGCGCGGTGCGGTGTTTTGCGTGAGCCAGCGGGCCGAGCACATCTGGGAGGGGGTGTCCTCCGCCACGACTCGGAGCCGGCCGATCATCAACACCCGCGACGAGCCGCACGCCGATGCCGAACGCTTCCGACGCTTGCACGTCATCGTCGGCGACAGCAACATGTCTGAAACCACAACCCTGCTGAAGATCGGGACGACCGATCTGGTGCTTCGAATGATCGAAGCCGGCGTGGTCATGCGCGATCTGACGCTGGAAAACGCCATCCGAGCGATTCGCGAGGTCAGCCATGACGTGACCGGCCGCCGCACCGTGAAGCTCGCGAACGGGCGAGAGGCGAGTGCGCTCGACATCCAGCAGGAGTACTTCACCAAGGCACGCGACTTCGTGCAACGTCGCGGCGGCGACGACGTCACCGACCGGGTTCTTGAACTGTGGGAGCGGACGCTGAAGGCCGTGGACAGCGGCGACCTCAGCACCGTCGACCGCGAGATCGACTGGGTGATCAAGCACCAGCTCGTCGAGCGCTACCGGGCCAAGCACGACCTTCCGCTGTCCTCGCCGAGGGTGGCTCAGATCGACCTCGCCTACCACGACGTGAGCCGCCAGCGCGGGTTGTACTACCTGCTCGAGCGCCGCGGTGAGGTCGACCGCGTGAGCAGCGACCTGAAGATCTTTGAGGCCAAGTCGGTCCCGCCGCAGACGACCCGAGCGCGACTGCGCGGGGAGTTCATCCGTAAGGCACAGGAAAAGCGCCGCGATTTCACCGTCGACTGGGTCCATCTCAAGCTCAACGATCAGGCGCAGCGGACCGTGCTGTGCAAGGACCCGTTCCGGGCGGTGGACGACCGAGTGGAGAAGCTGATCGCAAGCATGTGAGGTCAGCCGCTCGGCGCTGGTGGGCGGCTACCGCACCAACGTCGCGGCATGGCGTCCGGCGGCTGCGCACGCGAGAAAGTACGCCGGATCCTGCGCCAACCCACGCCCCATCGACGACACCGTCACCGGCGCCGCCGCGATCGCGTCGTAGAGCCCGTCGAGGGCCACCGGAACAAGGACGTGCGGCGGACTCAGCGGCGCCAGCTGTGCGCGCACCCCCTCGCCGAATGCGCCCTCGAGCGCGGGAACCGCGACGTCCGCAGTGGCCAACGCGACCCGGCCGAGGGTGGTGAGCGAGTGATGGGAGACGCCGCGATGACGGTCGCGAGCATCGGCTTCGCTGATCCGCAGGGCGGCCACCGGCCGTCCGCCGAGGGCGGCGACCGCGTTCACCACCTCGCCACTCGCGACCCCGCTGAACCCCCAACGCGTGCCCGTCCCGAGGTTGCCCGGCCCCTGGGTCACGATCGCCAGATCCGCGCCGAGGACATGCCGGGCGGCCAGGAGTCCGGTATGCACGGTGACCGCCTCGAGGTCCCCGCCGTACGCCTGCCCGACGGTGACGCTCGCCAGCAGCCACCCCGCCTCGCGCAGACCCGCCACGGTCCGGGAGAACGCGATCGCCAGAGCCCCGCCGTCGCTCATCACGTAGGCGACCTGCGGCTGGTCGCCGGCGGCGCGTGCTCCGGCGAGGACGGCCGGAAGTGCCGAGTGAAGGTCGGCGACGACGACCGGCATGCCGTCGAGGTCGTCAGCATCGCGTAGCAGGGGGTGGTGCGGCGAGTCCTGCTCGTCGACCCCGAGGACGGTGGTCTGAAGCGGGGTGTAGCGCGCCTTGACGACGTGCCCCGGCTCGTCCCGGTCCGCCGGAAGGCGGTCGGGGATCGCCACCACGAGCGCGTAGCCGCCGGTGCCGAGGTCCAGAGTCAGTGCGGTGGTGTTGAGAAGCACCCGGTCGCCGACCACCGGCGTCCCCACCACGTCCGGGTAGGCGAGGGCGTCGAGCTCCCCGCCCGCGGTCCGCACCCGCAACGTGATCGCCGCTCCCGGGTCGGAGGTCGCGGTCACCTGCCCTTCCCGCCACCGGATCACCAGGCGACACTACCGAGATCCGCGGGTCGGGCAGGGTAGGTTCCTCGGACATGGCGGCGGTGCGGACCGAGCGGCTGATCAACCTGGTGATCTGCCTGCTGCACACTCGGTCGTTCATCACCGCAGAGCGGTTGCGAGACACGATCCCCGGCTACGCCGACGCTCCGTCCGAGGAGGCGTTCAAGCGGATGTTTGAACGCGACAAGGAGGACCTCCGTGATCTCGGGATCCCGCTCGAGACCGGCTCGATGAGCGGCTGGGATGACGAAGTGGGCTACCGCATCCCGCGCACTGACTACGCCTTGCCGGACGTGTCGCTCGAGCCGGACGAGGCGGCGGCGGTGGGGCTGGCCGCCCGGATGTGGACGTCGGCGGCGCTTGGCGCGTCCGCCACCCGCGCGCTGCGCAAGTTGGAAGCCGCGGGAGTCGAGATCACGCCACTTCCCGAAGGTCTGCAACCCCGGGTCGGGGCAGGGGGCACCGGCCTACCGGCGGTCGCAGCGGCGGTGCGCGCCCGCCGGGTGCTGTTGTTCGACTACCAAGGCGCGCATGACCAACTGCCGGGTGCGCGCCGGGTCCAGCCGTGGGGTGTGGTGTGGCGTCGCGGACGTTGGTACCTCGCCGGGCACGACCTCGATCGCGCCGCGCCGCGCGTCTTCCGGCTGTCACGGATTGTCGGCGATGCGCGACCAACGGGTCCCAACGACGCGTTCGCGGTCCCGCCCGAGATCGACCTGGTCGCGTTGGTGTCGGCCAGCGACCCGCCCAGCAGTGACGGCCTGGCGCAGGTCAGGATCCGTCACGAACGAGCAATCGGACTGCGCCGACAGATGGTGGACATCGCCAATGACGGCGACGGGTGGGACCTGGTCACCCTGCCCTGTCCCGATCCGCACCGCCTCGCTGAACAGGTCCTCGCCTACGGATCGGACGCCGTCATCCTGACGCCGATCGAGGCTCGCAAGGCGATCGTCCGCCGGCTCTCCGCGTTGGTGGCCGGATGAGCGGAGCCACCGACCACCTGCCACGCCTGCTCGCGCTGGTGCCGTGGCTGATGGCCCATCCGGGGACGGAGGTGGCCGACGCCGCGCGGGAGTTCGAGGTCAGCGAGGCGCAACTGCGCAAGGATCTCGACCTGCTCTGGATGTGCGGGCTTCCCGGATACGGGCCGGGTGATCTGATCGATCTGGATTGGCACGGCGACCGGGTCACCCTGAGCAACGCCGAAGAGATCGGTCGTCCGTTGCGGCTGACGCCCGAAGAGGCGTTGGCTCTGATCGCCGCGCTCCGGGTCCTTTCCGGCGTACCTGGCCTGGTGGAGACCTCGGCGGTCGAACGAGCGCTCGCCAAGCTCGAGGCGGCGGCGGGGGAGATGGCCACGCCGGAACGGGTCGTGGCCGTGTCCAACGACGGCACCGACGCGTCGGCGATCACGACCGTGACCGACGCGCTCGCCCGCGGGCGCCGGCTCCATCTGCGGTACTGGGTACCGGCCCGGGATGAGGCCACCGACCGAGAGGTCGACCCGATCCGGGTCTTCACGGTGGAAGGCCTCGCCTACCTGTCCGGTTGGTGCTATTTGGTGGACGACCTGCGAACGTTCCGTCTCGATCGCGTACTCAGCGCAACCGTTCTCGAAAGTTTGGTTGACGTGCCGGAGGAGGCGCGGCAACGTGCATTGGGAGCCGGGTTGTTCACGCCCGCATCGGACGACCGGCTCGTCACCTTCTCCCTCGACGCCGCGGCGAGATGGGTGGCCGACTACTACCCGTGTGACGAGAGCACCGAGCGCGGAGATGGGGGGCTGGTCGTGCGGCTGAGAGTGCATGACGACGCGTGGGTACGACGGGTCGCGCTCGGCCTGGCCGGAGTCGGCGCGGTGATCGATCCGCCGGAACTTGCGGAGGAGATTCGCACGCTTGCGACCGCTGCCCTCGACGCGTACGGCGAGTGAACCATGGAGCCGGTGGCACGCGATGAGGGTTCAAGTACTCCCGACCAGATGCCGAAGGATCTTCTACGTCACGAGCCCCGCGTGACAAGGATCCAGAGGACGGTTGCCGTGACCACGATCAAGGCGTCTTGCCCGACGTGTGGCGAGGTCGAACTCACGAGTAACGACATCGCGCTGCGCGTCTGCAGCCACGGTCCGCTGTCCTACTACTCCTTCACCTGCCCGGATTGCCACGACCTCGTGCGCAAGCCTGCAGATGACCACATCGTGTCGCTGTTGATGTCCGGTGGGGTCCACGCGGAGGTGTGGGAGGTCCCGGCCGAGGCACTCGAGCCGAAGGCCGGCCCGGAGCTCGACTATGACGATCTCCTCGACTTCGTGCTCCAGCTCGGTCGCGACGACCTCCTCGCCGCTCGCGCCACCGCCCCCGCCCACCACTGACCTTTCGCCCAACTGTCAGTTATCGGGCGTTTGTGCGCGAGAAACGCCCGTTACGAGACAGTTGGGCGTTACTAGACTGCGGGCGTGCCATGGGTCGCGTTTTATGTCGGGATCGCCCTCGTCGGGCTCGCGGTGCTCGCGATGTTGACCTGGCGCCTGTGGGTCCAGGTTCGGTTCTTCGCGCGCGAGGTCGCCGCGGCGAGCGAGAAGTTCGCGGCCGCATCCACCGACCTCTCGCAGCTTCCGCCGCGGCGCTAGCGCCGATTCGTCGCGAAGCGGTCCAGATCGCCGCTTGACGCCGTAGACTGAGTAGGACGAACCGAGAGGTGCACCATGGACATTGGTTGGCCGGAGATCGCGATCATCGCGGTCGTCATCCTCGTGTTGTTCGGGTCGAAGAAGCTGCCTGAGGCGGCTCGGTCACTCGGTCGCTCAATGCGCATCCTCAAGACCGAGATCAAGGATCTTCAGCACGACGACGTTCCCTCGCCCGCGGAGCCGGCGCAGATCACCGCGGTGTCCACCGCGGCCGAGCCGACTCCCGCGGAACCGGCGGCCGAGACGCCTGCCCAGCCCGCCCAGCCCGCCACGGTGGGCGATCAGCAGTCCTCCTAGAGCGTCCTTAGCCTTCCGGGGGCACTGAGGTGAAACTGCCCCGCCCCGCCCGAGCTTCGGCGCGCCGGGCGCCGGACGGGCGGATGTCGCTCACTGAGCATCTTCAGGAGCTGCGCCACCGGGTCGTCGTCTCGCTCCTTGCGGTCGTGGTGACCACCACCATCGCCTACATCTTCCACGCCCACATCATGACGTGGCTGACCCATCCGTACTGCTCGCTCCCGGACAGCTATCGGCTGGTCGCGGATCGCTGCACCCTGGTGACGACCGGCGTCCTCGAACCCTTCACCGTCACCTTGAAGGTGTCCCTGTACGCCGGAGTGATCGCCGCGTCACCGATCTGGCTGTGGGAGTTGTGGCGCTTCATCACCCCGGGTCTGTACCGGCACGAGCGCCGGTACGCGATGACGTTCGTGGTCATATCGATCCTGCTCTTCTTGCTCGGCGGCGCGTTCGCGTATCTGACGCTCGAGAAGGGTCTGCACTTCCTGCTGGGCTTCGCCACCGGCGGCCTGGTCTCGTTGCTGTCCTTCAACAGCTATCTATCGTTTGTCCTCGCGATGGTGTTGGTGTTCGGGGTGTCCTTCGAGCTGCCGCTCCTCGTCATCATGTTGAACTGGGTCGGCGTCGTGTCGGCGGCACGACTGCGGGCGTGGGGGAGAGGGATCATCTTCGGGATCTTCGTGTTCGCGGCGGTGGCGACCCCGAGCCAGGACCCGTTCACGATGAGTGCGCTCGCACTCCCGATGTGCCTGCTGTTCGGGGTGGCGGTCATCATCGCGACGATCCATGACCGACGGGTTGCCCGCCGTGGCTCGACGCTCTATCCGGATCTCGACGATGACGAGCTGTCCTCGATCGACGACGACGAGCCGGCGGTGACATGACCCGGCGCGGGAGCGCCGAGATCGCATTGGTGGCCAACCCGACTGCGGGCAAGGGGCGAGCGGCGCGGGTGTTGGACGAGGTGGTCGCCCGGCTTCGAGCCGGCGGCCTGACCACCCGGACGCTGGTCGGAACGGACGCGCAGGACTCGCTCGACCTGGCCAGAAAGGCGGTCGCCGAGGGCGTCGACGCTCTGGTCTCGCTCGGCGGAGACGGAATGACCCATCTGGCGCTGAATGTGGTGGCGGGCACCGACACCCCGCTCGGTGTGATTCCGGCCGGTACGGGCAATGACCTCGCCAACACGCTCGGGCTCCCGGTCCGGGATCCGATCGGCGCGGCGGACGTCGTCATCGACCGGATCCTCGACGGCGGGTCCTGGGCGATGGACGCCGTTCGTAGCGGAGACGAGTGGTGGGGATGCGTGCTCGGC
>DATJWM010000171.1:0-6576 GCA_035501255.1 Mycobacteriales bacterium
GTCGACTTCATCGAGGGGCTCTCGCCGGCCGTCTCGATCGACCAGAAGTCGACCAGCCGCAACCCTCGGTCGACCGTCGGCACGATCACCGAGGTCTGGGACTACCTCAGGCTGCTCTACGCGCGGATCGGTACGCCGCACTGCCCAGTGTGTGGTTCTCCGATTGCCCGGCAGAGCCCGCAGCAGATCGTCGATCGCGTGCTCGAACTCGACGAGGGCACCCGTTTCCAGGTGCTCGCGCCGGTCGTTCGCGGGCGAAAGGGAGAGTACGCCGAGCTTTTCCGCGAGCTCCAGACCAAGGGGTTCGCCCGGGCGCGGGTCGACGGTGAGGTCGTGATGTTGAGCGACCCGCCCAAGCTCGCCAAGTATGAGAAGCACGACATCGATGTCGTGGTCGACAGACTGTCGGTCAAACAGGACGCGAAGCGCCGGTTGACCGACTCGGTGGAGACGGCCCTCACGCTCGCGAGCGGAATCGTCGTCCTCGACTTCGTCGATCTGCCCGACAACGATCCGCATCGCGAGCGCAAGTTCTCCGAGCGGCTCGCCTGCCCCAACGATCACCCGCTGGCGATGGAGGACCTCGAACCCCGGGCGTTCTCGTTCAACTCGCCCTACGGCGCATGCCCCACCTGTGCGGGTCTAGGCACCAGGCTCGAGGCGGATCCGGAGTTGATCGTCCCGGACGCGACGAAGTCGATCTCCGAGGGAGCGGTTGTTCCATGGGCCGGCGCCCACGGCCGTGATTACTTCGGCCGGTTGGTCGAAGCGCTCGGCGACGAACTCGGCTTCGCGATGGATACCCCGTGGGAGGACCTGCCGGCGAAAGCGCGCAAGGCGATCCTGTCCGGGCATCCGACCCAGGTGCACGTCAAGTACCGCAACCGGTACGGCCGGGAGCGCGCCTATTGGGCAACCTTCGAAGGCGTGATCCCGTACGTCGAACGACGGCACGGCGAGGCCGAGAGCGACACGAGCCGGGAGCGGTTCGAAGGGTTCATGCGCCAGGTGCCTTGCCCGTCCTGCGAGGGTGCCCGACTCAAGCCGGAGTCGCTCGCGGTGACCGTGGGCGGCCGGTCGATCGCGGAGGTCGCGAGGCTGCCCATCGGCGAGTGCTCGTTGTGGTTGCGCTCACTGACCCTGTCCGCGCGCGAGGAGCAGATCGCCGTTCGGGTTCTCAAGGAGATCAACGAGCGGCTGCGGTTCCTCGTCGACGTCGGCCTGCACTACCTCTCCCTCGATCGCGCGTCAGCGACCCTCGCGGGCGGGGAGGCGCAGCGGATCCGCCTAGCGACCCAGATCGGATCCGGCCTGGTCGGCGTGCTGTACGTGCTCGACGAGCCCTCGATCGGTCTGCACCAGCGCGATAATCGTCGGCTCATCGAGACCCTCGTCAGGCTGCGCGACATGGGTAACACCCTGATCGTCGTCGAGCACGACGAGGACACGATTCGGGCGGCGGACTGGGTGGTCGACATCGGCCCGGGGGCGGGGGAGCACGGCGGTGAGATCGTGCACTCCGGCACCTACCCTGCTTTGCTGCGCGAAAGGCGCTCGCTGACCGGCGCCTACCTCTCCGGGCGCCGGGAGATCACCATCCCGGACATCCGGCGGCAGCCCACTCCCGGTCGCGCGTTGCGCGTCGTCAAGGCACGTGAGCACAACCTCAAAGAGGTGAGCGTCGAGTTCCCGTTGGGGTGCCTCGTCGCGGTCACCGGCGTTTCCGGCTCGGGCAAGTCGACCTTGGTGAACGACATCCTCTACTCGGTGCTCGCCCGCGAGCTCAACGGCGCCCGAACCGTTCCCGGCCGGCACCGAACCGTCGAGGGGCTCGAACACGTCGACAAGGTTGTCGGTGTCGACCAGTCTCCGATCGGTCGGACGCCGCGTTCGAACCCCGCCACCTACACCGGCGTGTTCGATCGGATCCGGACCCTGTTCGCCGAGACGACCGAAGCGAAGGTCCGGGGCTACCAGCCGGGCCGGTTCTCGTTCAACGTCAAGGGCGGTCGCTGCGAGAACTGCGCGGGCGACGGCACGATCAAGATCGAGATGAACTTCCTTCCCGACGTCTATGTCCCGTGTGAGGTGTGTCATGGCGCCCGCTACAACCGCGAGACGCTCGAGGTGCACTTCAAGGGCAAGACGATCGCCGACGTACTGGACATGCCGATCGAGGAGGCGGCGGAGTTCTTCGCCGCCATCCCGGCGATCGCGCGGCACCTCAACACCCTGGTCGACGTCGGCCTCGGTTACGTCCGGCTCGGCCAACCGGCCCCCACCCTGTCCGGGGGCGAGGCGCAGCGGGTCAAGCTCGCCTCGGAGCTGCAGAAGCGGTCGACCGGCCGGACCGTCTACATCCTTGACGAGCCGACGACCGGCCTGCATTTCGAGGACATCCGCAAGCTCCTCGGCGTGTTGTCCCGGCTGGTCGATGCGGGCAACACGGTGATCGTGATCGAGCACAACCTGGATGTGATCAAGACCGCGGACTGGATCATCGACATGGGCCCGGAAGGCGGCACCGGAGGTGGCACCGTCGTCGCCGAAGGTTCGCCGGAGGCCGTTGCGACCCTCGCCGACTCGCACACCGGCGCCTTTTTGGGTGAGACGCTCGGGGGACGGATCAAGCCCAGGGTTCCCGCGAAACGAGCGGCTCGTAAGCGCGCCTAGTGACTCCTGCGGTGCTCAGCCGACCGCCGAGGAGAGCGGCGAGGAGCGCCGCGACCAACCGGGTCCGGATGCTGAACCGTGGTGGCGGGCCACGTCCGCGACCCCAGGCCGTGTCGCCTGATCGGACTACATTGAGCTGGTGGCGGACCCGGCGACCTATCGACCGGCGCCAGGCTCGATCCCCGACTCGCCCGGCGTCTACAAGTTCCGTGACCCGCACGGCCGGGTGGTCTATGTCGGCAAGGCCAAGAACCTGCGCAGCCGGCTGTCGTCGTACTTTCAGGACCTTGCCAACCTGCATCCTCGTACGCAGCAGATGGTGCTGACTGCGAGCGCCGTGGAGTGGACGGTTGTCTCGACCGAGGTCGAGGCTCTGCAACTTGAATACAACTGGATCAAGGAGTTCGATCCGCGGTTCAACGTTCGCTACCGCGACGACAAGTCCTATCCCTGGCTCGCCGTGACCCTTGACGAGACCTATCCGCGGGCGCAGGTGATGCGCGGGGTGAAACGAAAGGGGGTCAAGTATTTCGGTCCCTACGCGCATGCGTGGGCGATTCGCGAGACCCTCGATGCCCTCTTGCGAGTGTTCCCGATGCGCACATGCAGCGCGGGGGTGTTCAAGCGCGCCGGTCAGGTCGGGCGGCCCTGCCTGCTCGGCTACATCGGCAAGTGCTCGGCTCCCTGTGTGGGTCGGGTGGACGAGGCCGCCCACCGAGCGATCGTCGACGACTTCGTCGACTTCATGTCGGGACAAACCCAGCGGTTCATCCGCCGTCTCGAGAAGGAGATGCGCGCGGCCTCCGACGGTCAGGAGTACGAGCGGGCGGCTCGCCTGCGCGATGACATCGGGGCGCTGACCCGGGCGATGGAGAAGCAGGCGGTCGTCCTCGGGGACGGCACCGACGCCGACGTCGTCGCGTTCGCCCAGGACGAGCTCGAGGCTGCCGTTCAGGTCTTCTACGTGCGGGGCGGACGGGTGCGCGGGCAGCGCGGTTGGGTGGTCGACAAGGTCGAAGAGGTCGGTACGCCGGGGCTGGTCGAGCAGTTCCTCACCCAGACCTACCTCGACGGGACCTCCGCCGACAGCGAGGTCCCCCGCGAGGTTCTGGTCCCGGAGCTTCCCGACGACGTCGACGTCGTCACCGAGCTGCTTGAGCTGGTGCGTGGCGCGAAGGTCTCACTCCGCGTCCCCCAGCGAGGAGACAAGCGGGCGCTCCTGGACACGGTCGAGCGCAACGCGCGCGAGGCGCTCGTGCGACACAAGCTCAAGCGCGCGACGGACCTGACCTCACGCGCCCGCGCACTTCAGGAGCTCCAGGACGCGCTCGGACTTCCGACTGCCCCGCTGCGGATCGAGTGCTACGACGTCTCCAACCTGCAAGGCACCGAAGTCGTGGCGGCGATGGTCGTCGCCGAGGACGGCCTGCCACGCAAGAGCGAGTACCGACGGTTCGCCATCAAGGCCGTCGACGGGCAAGACGACGTCGCCTCGATCCACGAGGTGATCACCCGGCGATTCCGGCGGTATCTCGAGGAGCGGATCGAGACCGGCGATCTCGCCGCCGACCCGCCGGGCGTGGGCGAGGAGGTCGAGGGGGTCGACCGGGATGAGGCAAGGGGGAACCACGGCGCCGGTTTGCCGATCGATCCCACGACCGGCCGCCCGCGCAAGTTTGCCTACCCACCCCAGCTCGTCGTCGTCGACGGCGGCCCGCCGCAGGTCGCCGCCGCCGCCCGGGCCATGCGCGAGCTCGGTGTGGAGGACGTGTCGCTGTGCGGGCTGGCCAAGCGGCTGGAGGAGGTCTGGTTGCCCGACGCCGACGAGCCGGTGATCCTGCCGCGAACCTCCGAGGCGCTCTATCTCCTGCAGCGAATCCGGGACGAGGCTCATCGGTTCGCGATCACCTACCACCGGCAGAAGCGCTCGGCCTCGATGACGGCGAGCCTGCTCGACGGCGTTCCGGGTCTGGGGGAGACCCGCCGCAAGGCCGTCCTCGCGAGATTCGGCTCGGTCAAGCGGCTCCGCACGGCGACGGTCGAGGAGATCGCCGAAGTCCCGGGGATCGGGCGGCGCACCGCCGAAGCGGTGCACGCCGCGCTCGCCGGCTCCGCTCCCGCGCCGGCTGTTGTCGGCGCGACCGGGGAGATCGTTGACACCTCCCGCGACACGCCGACGCGGGCAGTGGCAGGCTCTGGGTGAGCATGACAACGAACCCGACGATCGCTGCGAGCTCCGCGACCGATCAGCGACCTCGGCTGGCGGTGATCTCTGGTCTGTCCGGAGCCGGTCGGAGCACCGCCGCCAAGTGTCTCGAGGACCTCGGTTGGTACGTCGTCGACAACCTTCCGCCGTCTCTGATCGCCTCCGTCATGGACCTCGCTGCGCGCACCCACGGCGGCGTGGATCGGATCGCGGTGGTCGTCGATGTCCGCAGCCGGGCGTTCACCACTGACCTGCGAGCCGCGCTCGACGACCTCGAGCGCACCGGGCATCAGGCGCGGCTGTTGTTCCTCGAGGCCCCCGACGAGGTCCTCGTTCGTCGTTTTGACGGCGTTCGCCGCCCCCATCCGCTGCAGGGGGACGGGCGTCTGGTCGAGGGCATCCATCGCGAGCGCGAGCTGCTCCGCGACCTGCGGGAGGAGGCCGACCTCGTCATCGACACCAGCCAGCTGAACGTTCACGAGCTCCGGGCACGAATCGGCGTTGCCTTCGAAGGCGACGCGGCGAACGCCCTGTACCTGACCATGCTCTCGTTCGGCTATAAATACGGCCTCCCGGTCGACGCGGACGTGGTGATCGACTGCCGGCTGCTTCCGAACCCGCACTGGGTGCCGGACCTGCGCCCGCTCACCGGCGAGGACCCGGCGGTGCGCGACTACGTTCTCGGTCAGCCACAGGCGCCCGACTTCCTCGACGCGGCATACGGTTTGCTGCGTCGATACGAGACCGGGTACGTCGGCGAGGGAAAGCACTACGCGACAATCGCGGTGGGGTGCACCGGGGGACGTCATCGGAGCGTGGCGGTGTCGGCCGAACTGACCCGCCGGATGCGCGCCGACGGCGTGGAGGTGCGCTTGTCGCACCGAGACCTGGAGCAGAGCTGATGGCCGGCGGCGGACCGAAGGTCGTGGCCTTCGGCGGTGGGCACGGGCTGTCGGCCTCACTGTCGGCGTTGCGCCACGTCACGGAGAATCTGACCGCCGTGGTCACGGTCGGGGACGACGGCGGATCGTCCGGGGTGATCCGTTCCGAGCTCGACGTCCTGCCTCCCGGTGACTTGCGGATGGCGCTCGCCACCCTTGCCGCCCGCGACGAGCGCGCGCAACTGTGGGCCGAGGTCTGCCAGTACCGTTTCGGTGGTGACGCCACGCTCGCCGGGCACCCGGTCGGCAATCTGCTCCTCACCGGTCTCAGCGAGGTCACCGGAGATCCGGTCCAAGCGTTGGATCTTGTGGGTCAGCTCCTCGGTGCGGTGGGCAGAGTTCTTCCGCTGGCGACCACCCCGGTCGACATCGTTGCCGACGTCGCCGGTCTCGATCCCCACGATCCGCGCGCGGTCACCGAGGTGCGCGGCCAGGTGGCCGTCGCCACGACGCCCGGTCGGGTGGTCCACGTGAGCCTGGACCCCCCCTCGGTGCTCGCCTGCCCGCGCGCGGTGGAGGCGGTGCTCGACGCCGACTGGATCGTGTTCGGGCCGGGTTCCTGGTTCACCAGCGTCATCCCACACCTGCTCGTCCCGGACATGATGACGGCGGTCCAGGCGAGCCATGCTCGCCGGCTGGTGACGTTGAACATGTCGGCGCAATCCGGGGAGACCGAGGGGTTCTCGCCCGAGACCCACCTCGAGGTGCTCGCCGCGCACGCCCCGGACCTTCGGGTCGACGTCGTCCTCGCCGCCC
>DATJWM010000172.1:0-2225 GCA_035501255.1 Mycobacteriales bacterium
AGCGTCGACCACGTCGACTTTGCCCTCGGCCTGATCACCGGGATCATCGTGCTCGCCTGGGACCTCCTGCCGGCGATGATCACCGGGATCATCCTCTCGGTCATCTACCTCGTCTACAAGGTCAGCTTCCCCGGTCGCTCCATCCTCGGGCGCGTTCCGGCCACGGGCGATTTCGAGACCATGACCTGGGATTGGAGCGGCCATCAGGGCGCCGGCTATCCGGAGGCGCACGCCGTGCCGGGTGTGATCGTCTACCGCTTCAACTCGCCGCTGGTGTTCTCCAACTCCGAGGCGTTCAAGGAGGGCGGGGAGAAGATCCTGATCCAGGCCGCCTCCGACGGTGGGCTCCCGAAGACGCTGGTGGTCGACTGCGAGGAGATGTTCGAGGTGGACACCACCGGGGCGGCGGCCGTGACCAGCCTGCTGCACTACGCTCGACGCTTCAACGTCGACTTGGCGTTGTCCCGCGTCCATTCTGATGCCCGTCAGATCCTTGAATCTGAGGGCCTGATCCAGGAGCTCGGCGAAGACCACGTCTACGACACGGTCCGCCTGGCAGTCGAAGCGGTATCCGGCGAGCCGGTGCACACAGGCGGCGGGTGAACGAATGACCTGGGCGACCCGCTTCCGGATTCGTGAGTACCTTCGCGAGAGTCTGTGGGTCGTGCCGTTTCTGGGCGCGGTCGCTGGACTGCTTGGAGCGTTGGTCGTCGTTTCGATCGACCAGCACGTCAAGGTGCCCGCCCAATGGGCGTACTCGCCATCGACGGCGAGCACGGTTCTGTCCGCGGTCGCGGGCGCGGTCGCCGCGCTGACGGGCTTCGTGGTGACGGTTACGGTGCTCGTGGTCCAGATGGCGTCCGGTACGTTCTCGCCGCGATACATGCGCCTCTGGTACCGCGACCCCGTGCTGAAGGGCGTGCTGGCTCTGCTGATCGGCACGCTCGCGTTCGCATTCTCGTTGTTGCGTCGGATCGAGGCCAAGTTCGTTCCGGACCTCGGGGTCACGACGGCTGAGGTGCTGCTGATCGTGGGACTCGTGATGTTCGTGCTGTTCCTCAACCGGTTCGTGCATCGGCTCCGGCCGGTGGCCGTGACCGCGCTGCTCGCAAAGGGGGTGCGCCAGAGCCTGCGCGGTGACATCACGGGTACACGAGATATTCGGGACGTGTTCGCGGGGCCGTTGGAGCGCATGGACAAACCACCGGCGCTCTCAGTTCGCTGCTCCCTGCCAGGAGCAATTCAGGGCATCAACCTCTCAAGCGTGGCCACGTGGGCCCGTCAACACGAGTGTCTTGTGGTCATGCGGCATTCCATCGGCGAGTTCGTCGAGGCGGGCGAACTGCTCTTTGAGGTGTACGGCAACCCCGGCCAGGCCGACGCCGCCGAGCGGGACCTCCGCGGCCTCGTGGCACTGGGACTCGAACGGACGATCGAGCAAGATCCCGCGTTTGCGCTGCGCGTCATGGTGGACGTGGCCAACAAGGCGCTCTCTCCAGCGGTCAACGACCCGACCACCGCGGTCCAGGCGCTCGATTACCTTGGCGACAGCCTGCGCGTGATCGGAGGGACCGACCTGTCGACGCCCTCCTGGCATAGCGGCGCGGCTCTCCGCGGCGTCGTCATCCCGGTCCGCCGCTGGGAGGACTTCCTCGCTTTGGGCGTCACCGAGATCCGCGAGTTCGGCAGCACCTCGATCCAGGTCATGCGCCGGATGCGGGCGCTCCTCGAGAAGCTCCTGCAAGAGGTGCGCCCGGAGCATCGTGCGGCGGTGAGGGCTGAGATCGCGCGACTCGACGCGACCGTCGCCGCGGGGTTCTCGGGCTCGGTCGATCGCGACCGGGCCGGGATCGCCGATCGGCAAGGGATGGGTGGCCCGGAGCGTCTGGAACACGTGGAGCCGGCGGTGGGGCAACCGGTTGTGCCGGTGGGTTGATCATGAATAGCAACCGCTTACAACAGAACGGGCGGGGGGCACGTCGATGAGCACCGATGTTGAAGCAGCCGGTCCGGCTCTGACGAGTGACGCACGGATGAAGTCGTCTCCGCCCGCTGACGACGAGCGGCCGACCGCGGCCCCCTCACGATCCAGCATGTCGATCACGATCGCTCCCCAAACGATCCTGATCTTCGTGGGCCTCGCCACACTGACCTGGGCGGTCGTGTCGGTCGGCGGCACGTTGCTGGTCATCTTCGTCGCGATCTTTCTGGCGATGGTGCTCTCG
>DATJWM010000173.1:0-14253 GCA_035501255.1 Mycobacteriales bacterium
CGGCCGAGGCTGAGGGCTCCGATGATGCTGAGGGTTCTACCCCGGCAGAGTGAGCGAGCGCGCTGACGACGAGGCCGCCGCCCCCGCGGGGAACGGCGGCCTCGTCGTTGCGGTCCGGTTACGGCTCGACCTTGCCTATGACGGGACGGAGTTCTCCGGCTGGGCCCGGCAGCCGGATCGGCGTACCGTCCAGGGCGTCGTCGAGGAGGCGATCGCGCTCGTTCTCCGACTCGACGATCCTCAGGTGACGGTGGCGGGTCGCACCGACGCCGGTGTCCATGCAACCGGTCAGGTCGCGCACGTTGACCTCCTCACGCCTGTCGACCCCGAGTCCCTGGCGCGGCGGCTGAACGGCGTCCTGCCGGACGACGTGGTTGTCCGGGGGGCGTCGCTCGCGCCGCCGGGGTTCGACGCGCGCTTCGCCGCGCTTGGCCGGCGTTACCACTACCGGCTCACCGACTCCGCGCCGAACCCGCTGCGCCGCCATGACACGGTCGTCTGGCCCAAGGCCCTCGACGACGTGGCGATGGACGAGGCCGCCCGGGGCCTCGTCGGGGAGCACGACTTCGCGGCGTATGCCAGACCACGCGACGGTGCCACGACGGTCCGCACGCTTCGTCGACTTGCCGTAGTGCGCGACGCCGGCCTCGTGACGGTCCACGCCCACGCGGACGCCTTCTGCCACAGCCAGGTTCGGTTCATGGTGGGCGCCCTTCTCGCGGTCGGTGCGGGTCGCCGGACGCTCGAGTGGCCGGCCCAGGTGCTGAGTGCCGGGGTCAGGGACAGCGCGGTCACGCTCGCTCCTGCGCACGGGCTCACGCTGGTCGGAGTCGACTACCCCCCCGACGAGGAGCTGGCGAGCCGGGTCCGTACCACCCGGCAGCGCCGTACCCCGCCCCGATAGCGGCGTGACGCCGCTACGGGTACGGCGTACCGGCGTGACGCCGCTACGGGTACGGCGTACCGGCGTGACGCCGCTACGGAACCAGGCGGTCGAGCAGGGCGGATAGGCCGAGGTCGAACACGGCCGGGTAGTCCACCGGGGCCGACAAGGCGGCGACGAGCGCCGGATCGCCGTACGACGCCGGCCATGCGGCCGGATCCCCCACCATCGCCGACGGTCCGCGACTCGCGGTGCGCTCCATGACGACCGAGGCCGCGATGTGGAACTGCAGCGCGCCGATCGCGGTTGCCGCCTTCGTGCCGGTGACCCCGACCTGGGCGAGTTCGCCGGCGAGCGCTTGTTGCATCGGCGCGAACATCGCCGCGATCCGACCGCGCTCGTGCGCGATCGCGATCAGGTGGGGGTGCTCCCACAAGCGCAGCCGCCATTGCCGCGCGAGGGAGGTGATCCGCGCGCGCGGCGTCCGGCCGGCATAGCGGACGTTGCCCAGATCCGAGATCAACCGCTCGACCAGCAGGTCCAGCAAGGCGTCGCGGTTGCCAACGTGCCAGTAGATCGAGGTCACCGCGGTGCCGAGCTCCGCGGCGAGCCGGCGCATCGTGAGCGCCGAGATGTCGTTCTCCTCGATCAGCCGGAGCGCGGTGTCGACCACCTCGTCCCGGGTGACCGGCTGGTCGCGGACGGCGGTTGCGGAGGTCATGAGCGACGAGGGTAGGGCAGCCGTCAGAGCGCCGAAGGGACCGGGGCGAGCGGGAAGTCGTGCCCGGTGAGCCAGTGGCGCCCGACCTCCCGGTGGCCGGCCCAGCGGGCGACGTTCGCCGCGTCGTCGGTCTGGCCGAGCGACTCCGGCGTGACGTTGATCCGCTCAGCGTGGCTGCGCAGTGAGGCGAGATCGAAGCCGTAGATCTCGGCGGCTGATTCGCCGATCATCCGGCGGGTCTCCGCGATCGGTACGTCGTGATAGGTCTTCGCGAGCCACTCGCGCGAGCGCGGCCAGGTGCCTTCGGGGTGCGGAAAGTCGTTGCCCCACGGCATGTTGTCGATGCCGATCTCGTAGCGCATCCCGATCTCACGCCGCTTGGTGTTCGACGAGCCGATGAAGCAGTTGCGGTCGAACTGTTCGCTGGGCAACGTCGATATGCCGAGTGAGGACAGCTTCTCGGCGCCCTTTTGGCCGAGGAAGAGCCGGTCCCAGAACCACAGCAGGTTCGGCATCCACCAGCAGCCGGCCTCGGTGACGCCGAACCTCAGCCGGGGGAACCGCTCGAAGACTCCGGACCACAACATGAACCACATCGGTCGGGCCGGCCACCAGACGACCTCGCAGACGTAGATGCCGAGGAAGTCGCCGTAGGACTCCTTGTCCGCCGGCCCGCTGTGGGTGCAGATCGGCATCTCGAGGTCCTGGCACAACTCCCACACCGGGTCGTAGCGCCGCGAGTGGTACGGCTCGGAGTGCATCCACATGGCCGGAATCATCACCGCTCGAAGGCCCGAGTCGTGCGCACGCCGGATCTCGGCGAGGACGTCGTCGAGTGGGGCGGTGATTTGCACCAGCGCAACTCCGCGGCGCCGCTCGGGTGAATCCGCGCACAACTCGGCCAGCCACCGGTTGTGCGCCTGGGCACCCGCCAAACCCAACTCCGGATCGAGGTCACCGGAGAGCCCGAGCCCGGTGCCGAAGGGGGCGCAGGTGCGGCTCTCGACCGCGTCGGCGTCGGGAAAGATGACCTCCGCCGTGATGCCGTCGTCGTCCATCTCCTTGTTCCGCCGCTGGGCGTCCCAGCCGCCCTCGAGACCCTCCTCGTTCTCGGCGAACCACCTGTCCGCGAATGCCTTGTCCGAGGTCCCCATGGCGTGGATCTCCTCGACCGCCTGGTCGCGGCCGGCCAGGAACTCCTCGAACTGCGGCCAGTACTTCTTCTCCAGGTAGTCCCGGTAGAGCGGGGTCGGCAACCCGGCATGGCTGTCGGAGGAGACGACGGTGTACGGCTCGGTCATGTCTGGTCCTTTGTCGTTAGCCGGGGACAGCACGCAGGTAGTCGGGGTTGGAACGCGTGAGGATCGACTCGGTCCGGGCCCGAAGCTGGTCGTCGGTGCGCGGGTTGGCGGGATGGATCCAGAACCGGTCGGCGAGCACGGCGTCGACGACGGCGGCGGCGACGTCGGCGGGTTCGGTGTAGGCGATCGGCACGCCCGCCGACTTCATCTGCTCCTCGAGCGCTTCCACCGTCGTGTACGGCGTGACCCGCGGGCGAGTCTTGGCAAACCGCTCCGGTCGGGAGCGCCACGACTCGAACAATCCGGTGCGCAACATGTGCGGACCGGGGAAGAGCACGGAGGCGGACACGGCCGTGCCGGCGAGCTGGCCGTACAGACATTCGGTGATCGTCACGACGGCCGCCTTGGTCGCGGCGTACTGCGGGGTGGAGGGGAGCGGGTAGATCCCGCCGTTGCCGCTGGAGGTGTTGACGACGTGCCCGTCCTCGCCGCTGGCAAGCATGTCCGGGACGAACGCGTTGATGCCGTGGATGACGCCCCACATGTTGACGCCGATCGCCCACTCCCAGTCCCGCAGCTCGTGCTCCCACATCGGGCCTTCGGCGCCCGCGCCGATCCCGGCGTTGTTGCACAGCAGGTTGACCCCGCCGAACGCCTGGACGGCAGCGTCCCGGAGAGCGCACACCGAGTCGTAGGACGAGACGTCGGTCGCGACGCCGATCACGTCGATGCCGGTCGCGGCAAGCTCGGCGACGGTCGCATCGAGCGGATCCGGCTGCACGTCGGCCAGCACGATCTTCATCCCCCGGGCACCGAACGCCGCACCCATTGCGGCACCGATGCCGCCCGCGCCGCCGGTGACGACGGCGACCTTGTCCGTCAGCGAGTCCACGTGCGAGATCCCGTCAGTCCGTGCCGACCGGAGAGAGGTCGTCGTAGCGCTGATGCACGTACGGCGTGACCCAGTCGGCGGGAACGGTCGCGACCACCTCCCCGGTCTGGACGCTGGAACGCTCGGCGAGTTCGATCGACCGCAGGCCGCGCACCGGAAGGTCCGCAACCGGGTCGAACCGCGATTCGCCGAGGATGATCTCGCCGTCGATCCGCCAGAGGCTGCGGGTCTTCTCGTCCCGCCGGCAGTGGACGAGCATCGGGTCTCCGTCGAAACCCTTGCCGGTCGGGGATGGCAGGAACTTGAAGTAGAAGCTCGTCCGGGTGCGGTCCGGGGTGGGCGGCAGCTCCTCGGCGACGGTTCCGGTGACGTCGACGAACGTGACCCCCATCCGCGCGAACGACCCACGAACCGCGTCGCCGTCGCGCACGAGGCTGACCTGGGCGAGCTTCTTCGGCTCGCCGAAGGTTTCGCGGCCGCCGATGACCGCCTGCTCGGTCGTCATCGGCATCACGAGCGCGTAGTCGCCGTCCAGCTCGTCGTGGCGGGCGTGGACGGCGAAGGTCCCGGCGCCGAAGACCGGATAGCCCCGGCCGACGTCGACGGTGGCGATCGTGACACGTACCAGCGGCTCCGCGGGCGGGGTCAGCGGTGGAGGCAGGACGGCGGCGATCGCCTCCGGGTCGGTCTCGTAGGTCGCCACCAGCGTCGTGGCCCACGTGTCGACCTTCGTCGCCTCCACCTCGCGATTGCGAAGCTCGTCGAGCGAGCGTGCGCCGTACCGGATCCGGGTCATCTGGCCTCCTCAGGCGGGGGATCCGAAGCCGACGAGCGCGGGGCAGCTCTCGGCTTCGGGGGGCAGGCTGCGTGGAACAAGGGGTTCATCGATGTCGCTGGCTCGTGGCCCGATCCGCTGCGCAAGCGGGCGGAGAGCCTCGAGGTCGAAGCCGTAGGTCCGAGCCGCGTTGCCGCCGAGCATCGCCTGGACCTCGGCGTGGTCGACGCCGGCGAAGCTGGCGCGCAGCGACTCCATCGTGAAGGGCATCGAGCCCTCCTTGTGGGGGTAGTCGCTGCCCCACATGATCTTGTCGAGGCCGACCGCGTGGCGGATCTTCACCTCGTCGGGTCGGATGAACGACGACCCCATCGTCACCTGGCGGGCGAAATACTCGCTGGGCGCGAGGCTCATCCGCTCGATGACCGGCAAGCCCCACTCGGCCTCTTGCGATCCCTTGGCATTGCGGAACCGGTCGAAGAAGTAATCGAGCCGGGCGAGCTCCTCCGGAACCCAGGCGGTGCCCTGTTCGGTCAGCACGAGCCGCAGGCCGGGATGCCGCTCGAACGCGCCGGACACGAGCAGGTGGGAGAACGCCCGGTGCGCCCACCAGGTGACCTCGAGGATGAGGATCACGTGGTCCTCGGCCTCCTCGCCGGTCGCCGGTGCGGCGCTGCCGCTGTGGTGGTTGACCGGCATGTCGAGCTCTTCGCAGACCGACCACAGCGGCTCGTAGTAGGCGGGGTCGAACAGCGGAGGCAGTCCGGAGCCCGGGGGCGCGCCGGGCAGGAGGACGCCCCCGGTGAGCCCGTTGTCCTTGGCCCAGCGGATCTCCGCGACGGCCGCGTCGAGATCGTGCAGCATGATCTGCGCGATCCCCGCGCGCCGGCCCGGCACCTGCGCGCAGAAGTCGGCGAGCCAGCGGTTGTGCGCCTGGAGCCCCGCCCACCGCGCGTCGAGATCGCCGACGTTCGCTGCGGGCGGCTGGTCGGTCAGGCTCGCCTTCGGGAAGAACGGTGGCACGGTGTTCGGGAAGATCACTTCGGCGACGATGCCGTCCGATTCGAGCTCGGCGAGCCGCCGATCGGAGTCCCAGTTCCGGTCGCCGTCCGGGCCTTTGAGGTCTTCGTAGGGGATCTCATACGTCGCGGCCCAGGCGTCGAACTCGTCATGCCATCGGGAGGCGAGATAGGGCCGGTAGCCGTAAATGTCGCTTCCGCCGTGGCAGTCGGCCGAGATGACGACGTACCGGTCGTCGGTCATGACGCAGCTCCCTTGGTGCGCACTGTAACGGCGTTACAGTAGCGCGCTCGGCGGGAAGGTCAAGCCCGATCGCCATCAGAGCACCCGCGGGCGCGCTCAGCCGGCGATCGGCTGCAGCACGGCCTATTTCGGCGGCAGGCTCCGGGCGTAGGTGAGCCCCCGGCCAACCCACCGGGCGAGCGTCTCGTCGTCGAGCACCGCGGGATCGACCCGGATCCACCCGACCATGGCGCCCCGTCCGCCCATCTCGAACGGTTCGGCGCCCGGCTCGGTGAGCATCGCGTCGGTCAGCGCCGGATCGACCCGGGCGAGCAGCCCGCCCTGGCCGCTCGCCGACACGCTCATGTTGCCGTTGAGCATGAAGGCCAGCCCGCCGAACATCGTCTTCTCGGTGATCGGCTCGCCGGACACGAGCGTGCGGATTCGATCGGCGAGCTCTCGGTCGTAGGCCACGCGAACACGGTACGACTCCACCGCGACATTGCGGCCCCGGAGTCTGGCCTCGCCTCAGGAGGTGACGGCGATCGTTCCCGAGACCGGAGTCGCAGAACCGTCGTAGTTCACGGCGGCGCCGGAGTCTCCCGCCGCATTCACTCGCCAGGTGTAGGTGCCCGCACCGACCAACGCACCATCGCCGTCCCGGCCGTCCCAGGTCACGGTCGCCACCCCGAGCGCCGCGTCCGCCGGGACGCAGGCCAGCGTCCGTAGGACGGTCGGCCCAAAAGCGAGAGTGACCGAGCAACTCCTCAGCGCCGTCGAGAACGCAGCGGAGAACTCCCACGCAGGGCCTGAATCGACGGCCAGTGTTGCCGGAGCGATCGCGGCGCCGAGGTAGACGGGTGGCGGGTCGGCGATGTTCAGCGGGGCGATGTCGAGGTTGCTCTTTGGGGTCAGCCAGGCGAGGGCGCGGGTGCCGATCTGCGGCGCGACGCCGTGAAGAGTCGCATCTTCGTTGAGCAGCGTGACGTTGGTCCCGGACCATCGCCGCAGCACCCAGTCGCTGCCGTTGTCATAGATGACGCCGGCGGGGCTGAGATGCAGCGCGAGCAGCGTGCCTTTGCACCCGTTCACGGTGATCGTCGAGGAGTCGGTCAGGTCGGTCACCGTGTCCGCGCAGCCGGACGAGGCGAGGACGTGATCGGCGTATTCCTCGAAACCGGAGGCACCGACGCTTGGTTTGAAGGACTGCACCGCGGTGCT
The DNA here is from genome assembly GCA_035501255.1 of Mycobacteriales bacterium. Lineage (GTDB taxonomy): Bacteria > Actinomycetota > Actinomycetes > JAFAQI01 > JAFAQI01 > JAFAZI01. The sequence continues at coordinate 7,036 of DATJWM010000173.1, forward strand.
GATACCGGTCGTGAGGTCCTTGCGTCGCACCGTGTGTGTGCCCGGGTAGACCACGTAGTTTCCCCACAGCGCCACCCGCTCGCTGCGATTGGCGGACAGCGTTGCGATGTCGGTCGTGCTCCCCGTGCTCAGGTCGAGCAGCTTCCAGTCCGACATCGGTCCGGCGCCCGCCGGAGCGGTCGCGTAGAGGACGCGGTTTCCGGAAACGGTGACCGTCGTGGGATCGATGTCCGGGATGGTCGTCGCACCCGCCGCCGACACCACGCGGAGGTCCTCGGCTGCTGCGGTGGCTGGGTCGGCGACTGCGTACGCCGTCGTCGTCCCTGACGCCGCGACCACCCGGCCGTCAACCGGTGAGTCGTTGTCGCCACTGTGCACCACTGGGGTCCCGACCCCGACCTCCTCGCCGTCGCTGCTCAGCGCCGACGTCCGAACCGAGATCGGGTGCGTGGGGTGGCTGGCGTCGGGAGCATCGTCGGTGTCGGTGATCTGACCGGGCGACAATGCGAACGATCCGACCGTCGTGCGTGAGGTGGGGGTGGACAGGATCGTGGTCGTTGTCGCCGCGTTGGTCGCGCTGATGACCGAGTCCAGCGTCTGCGAGCTGAAGATGGCTGCGCCGTAAGCCGAGGTGGTCAGGGACGACGTCACGGTGGATGACGTTGACACCCGGGACGCGCCGGCGGTCAGGCTGTCGATCGTCGCGCCTGCGGAGACGCAGGTCGCAGGGCCGGCGAAGCCGGTTCCGGTCGCCCACACGACGGTGTCTCCGGCAATCGACGGCCAGCCCGGGCAGGTTGTTGAGACCGTTGGCTTCCCGCCGTTCAACGGGACAACGATGTCCGCGGAAGGCGTCGCGTCGTCGTCATCGTCGGAGAACCGGTAGCAGGCGGCGTAGCGAGCGGACGAGCCGGTGCATACGACCGGGTCGCCATCCGTTCCGGTCGTTCGGAGCGCGACCGGCTTGTGAGGCTTTGCAAACGGGATGTAGCGACTCGACCCGATGACCACTCCCGCCGGACCCGTGATGGTCCAGGGATAGCCGTGCGGCAACACCTTGCCGTACGAGGTGGACTTCTTCGTCCGCACCGATCGCCGTTCGAGTGTCGTGCCGGTCGAGTAGAAGTATCCGCCGGGTGCCGCGGATAGGTAGGTGTCGGCGGTCTTACCCAGGATCACTCCGTGGGAGTGCTGCGCGAGGTTCCACCAGTCGATCTCACCGTCCGGGACCGGTCGTGCCGCCACGACGGTGTTGCCGGCAACCGACCAATTCGTGTCGGACACCCGCTTCGTCGTCAAGACCTGGATGACGCCGCTGGCGGATCGGGCTTCGATGATCCGGGAAGCCGGGTAGTCGGGGAGCGTGACCTCGCGCTCGCCGGTGTCGATCGTCGTGCCGTCGACCGCGTTGTTCGCCACGACTTGGGTCGAGCGTTGGTAGACCAGCCACGAGGCATCCCCAGCCAGCGGCAGCAGGGCATCGCCGAGCGTGCTTGCGCTCGTGGGGTTGACCGTCACGGTGCCAAGAGGTGCCGAGTCGGCCGCGGCGCTGCCGGCGAGGGGCGGTACGCCGAACGCGACCGCGGCCGCCAGCCCGGCCCCCACCAGCCACGGCCGACAGTAGGTCATCCGCTTCGGCCCTTCTCCTCGCCTGAGACGTATCGCGCCCTTGCATGACAGCCGCTCTCACCTGGTCAACGTCTGCGGGTCACGCAACGTTGACAAGCCCCTGGTTGCGCGCTGGCGCCGCCTCTGGCAGGTCCGCGCCTCGCTTACGATTCGAGCCGAGGTCACGAAAGGACAGGAGGTGCCCGCAGATGGGCGGAGCGGACGAGCGACCGGCCACCCGTGCGGCAGTGGTACCGGCGAGCTGGACAGAGTTCTACGCAGCTACCGGCATTCCTGCCGCCGTCAGGACGGGGAACGTCGTGCGTCTGACGGGCCACACCGGTGACCGCGCGGACGGGACGTTCTGCGACGACCCCGAGGAGCAGACCCGGCAGACGTTCCAGAACGTGGCAGCTACGCTCGCCGACGCTGGGCTGCAGTGGTCCGATGTGGTCGAGATCACGACGTATCGCGTGGGCCTGCGGGCGCAGGCCGACGTCGCCCTGCGGGTCGCCGCCGAGTTCCTCGAGGCGCCCTACCCGGCCTGGACCGATGTCGGCATCACCGAGTTGTTCGAACCCGAAGCCGTGTTCGAGATGAGGTGCGTCGCGATCGTCAGCGACGAACGCTGACCGACCCGAAGCGCTGGGCTGACTCCGCGAGGGTGCGGTTGGCACGTGAGGAAACCGGTGGCGGGCGTTGGGACACTCAAGGGATGGGCCATGTCGACGTCGCGCGAGTCTCGCTGGCGCTGCCGGATGGCCGCCTGCTGCTCGACGAGGTGTCGTTGCGGGTCGGCGAGGCGCAGAAGACCGCCCTGATCGGGCCGAACGGGGCCGGGAAGACCACCTTGCTGAGGATCATCATCGGCGATCTGGCGCCCGATTCGGGGACAGTGACCGGGTCGGGCGGACTGGGCGTGATGCGGCAGTTCGTCGGATCCGTCCGCGACGACTCGACCGTCCGCGACCTGCTCGTGTCGGTCGCGCCGCCTCGGCTGCGGGCGGCCGCGGCCGAGCTTGATGCGGCCGAGCTCGCGATGATGGATCGCGACGATCGGCCGACGCAGCTGAGATACGCAAACGCCCTCGCCGAGTGGTCGGACGCCGGAGGCTGGGACGCCGAAGTGCTCTGGGACACCTGCACGGTCGCCGCGATCGGGGTGGGGTTCGACAAGGCTCGTTGGCGCGAGGTGCGCACGCTGTCGGGGGGTGAGCAAAAGCGTCTGGTGATCGAGGCGCTGCTGCGCGGTCCGGACGAGGTCCTGCTGCTCGACGAGCCGGACAACTACCTCGACGTGCCGGCGAAGCGCTGGCTCGAACAGGCCCTGATCGACTCGCCGAAGACCGTCCTCTACGTCTCCCACGATCGCGAGTTGCTCGCCCGGACGGCGAAGGGGATCGTGACCCTGGAGCTCGGTGCAGCGGGCAATACGACGTGGGTGCACGGGGGTGGGTTCGCGTCGTACGCCCAGGCCCGGGAGGATCGCAACAGCCGACTCGAGGAGCGTCTCCGGCGCTGGGACGAGGAGCGGGTCAAGTTGAGGGCGCTCGTGCTGCGGTTGCGTGAGAAGTCGGCCTACAACGACGGGATGGCCGGCGCCTACCAGGCGGCCTGCACGCGGCTCGAGCGCTTCGAGCGGGACGGTCCGCCGCGGGCCGTGCCGCGCAGGCAGTCCGTGACCATGCGGCTGCGCGGCGGACGCACCGCGAAACGCGCCGTGATCTGTGAGTCGCTTGAGCTCACCGGCTTGATGAAGCCCTTCGATCTGGAGGTGTGGTTCGGCGAGCGGATCGGTGTCCTCGGGTCCAACGGCTCCGGAAAGTCCCACTTCTTGCGGCTGCTCGCGGCCGGCGGCTCCGACCCCGACCCCGAGCACCGGCCGGTTGCCGGTACGCCGATCGGGGCGGTTCGACATTCGGGACAGGCCCGGTTGGGCGCTCGGGTGCGCCCCGGGTGGTTTGCCCAGACCCACGAGCACCCCGAGCTGATCGGGCGGACGCTGCTCGACATCCTGTGGAAGGGCGACCGGCATCGCGATGGAATGGGCCGAGAGCAGGCGGCGCGGGTGCTCGACCGCTACGAGCTGGCGGTCGCTGGAGAGCAGCAGTTCGAGACGCTCTCGGGCGGTCAGCAGGCCCGGCTTCAGATCCTGCTGCTCGAGCTGTCCGGGGCGACGCTGCTGTTGCTCGACGAACCCACCGACAATCTCGACATCGCCTCGGCGGACGCCCTCCAGGCCGGACTCGAGGCCTTCGAAGGCACGGTCGTGGCGGTCACCCACGACCGCTGGTTCGCGCGTTCGTTCGACCGGTTCGTGATCTTCGCTGCGGATGGTTCGGTGGTCGAATCCGACGTCGCCAGCTGGGACGAGGGACGAGTGGAAAGGGCGCGATAGCCATGTTGGTCCATCCGTGGGACGCCGCGGTCGATCCCGACGAGTGGCGCGAGTTCGTTGCCGCGCAGGGGTTCGGCCACCTCATCGCGCCCGGCCGGGATCGGGAGGTCCCGGTCGTCGTACCCACCCAGTTCCTCCTCGATGGCGAGGAGGTGCTGCTCCACCTGGCCCGACCCAACCCGGTCTGGCGGGCGATCGAGGAGAACTCCACCGTCGTGCTCGCGGTGGCCGGAGACTGGGCCTACGTGCCCGGGTCATGGAAGGCGATCGGGGACGAGGACCCCGCCGTGGGGATCCCCACGACCTACTACGCGGCCGCGCAACTGCGCTGCGTCGCCCGGGTGATCGACGACATCGACGGCAAGGTGGCGATTCTTCGCCGCCAGCTCGCCGCGACCGAGCCCGCCTCCGGGATCGCCGACCCTTCGGTGCACGAACGTCGGCTCTCCGGGATCCGCGGTTTGCGGCTGGCCGTTACCGAGGTCACCGCGAAGTTCAAATATGGCGGCAACGTCGACCGCCCGCATCGGGAGGCGGTCGCCGACCGCCTGGCGGCCCGCAACGGGGCGGGAGACGCCGCCGCCCGCCGCCACCTCCTCCGGCGCCTCGAGGCCGGTCACTGAGGTTCGGGCCGCGGCTTTGACCCCTCCGGAGGGGCCCGGGTAGCCTCGTGGTGGTCGCGTCGGCGTCAGCCTGCGCGGCGAGCGGAGCGCGAGGCGCTCGCGCAGATTCAGACCTCGACGACTGCGAAGGCTTCACCGTGCGTACGTTCCAACCGAAGGCAGGCGAGATCACGCGCCAGTGGCATGTCATCGACGCCACTGACGTCGTGCTGGGACGCCTTGCCAGCCAGACCGCCCGGCTGCTTCGCGGCAAGCACAAGGCGATCTTCGCGCCGCACGTCGACACCGGTGACTTCGTGATCATCATCAACGCGGCCAAGGTGTCGCTGTCCGGAAACAAGCGGGAGGCCAAGGTTGCCTACCGGCACTCCGGCTATCCGGGCGGCTTGACCGCCACGCCGTACTCCACCCTGATGGACGAGCGCCCGGAGAAGGTCGTCGAGAAGGCCGTCCAAGGAATGCTTCCGCACAACACGCTCGGTCGTCAGATGGCCGGGAAGCTGAAGGTCTACGCCGGTTCAGAGCACCCGCATGCGGCGCAAAAGCCCGTGCCCTACGAGATCTCCCAGGTGGCGCAGCAGTGAGCGAGATGTCCGACACCCTGACCGACGACGTCGTGGCCGACGACGCCGCAGCCGATACCGGCGTCGACGACAACGCACCGGAGGAGGTCGCGCCGGAGCCCGCTCCGCCCGCCCGCCCGCCGCGCCCGATCGCATCCGGCCCGGTCGCAGCGACCGGCCGGCGCAAAGAGGCGATTGCGCGGGTCCGGTTGGTTCCCGGCAATGGCACCTGGTCGATCAACGGCCGGGGCATCGACGACTACTTCCCGAACAAGATCCACCAGCAGATCGTCAACGAGCCGTTCGTCGCGCTCGACCTGCTCGACCGCTATGACGTCATCGTCCGCGTCCAGGGCGGCGGCATCTCCGGCCAGGCCGGCGCGGTCCGGCTCGGGATCGCTCGTGCCCTTCTCCAGACCGACGACGAGGCGCGCCCGCCGCTGAAGAAGGCGGGCTACCTGACCCGAGACCCGCGGGCGAAGGAGCGCAAGAAGTACGGCCTGAAGAAGGCCCGCAAGGCGCCTCAGTACTCGAAGCGGTAGTGCCGCCCCACTTCGGGACCGATGGAGTCCGAGGGGTAGCGGGCGAGGACCTCACCGCGGATCTGGCGGCCTCGATCGCTCGAGCGGCGGTGCTGATCCTTGCCGCGGACGGCGCGCGACCGCTGGTCGTGGTGGGCCGTGATCCGCGCCCGTCCGGTCCCTGGCTTCAAGACGCCGTGGTTGCCGGGTTGACCGAGGCCGGCGCGGATGTGGCGCTGCTCGGAATGGTCCCGACGCCTGCGGTCGCTCGGGCGGTGGCGGACGGCCTTCCCAACCTCACGGACCGGCCGACGTTCGGGATCGTGATCTCGGCGAGCCACAACCCTGCGCGCGACAACGGGATCAAGCTCTTCGGCCCCGGCGGGGTCAAGCTGACCCAGGCGGTCGAATCGATGATCGAGGCCCGGATCGGCCCGTCCGGTCCGGCACGCGATGGCTCCGGGCGGGTTCGGCTCGACCTCTCCGGACGGATCGACTGGTACGTCGAGGCACTGCATGCCGCCGTTCCCGACTCGCTCGAGGGTCTGCGGGTCGTGGTGGATTGCGCGAACGGAGCGGCCTCGTCGGTGGCCGAGGCGGCGTACTCCGGCGCCGGCGCGACCGTCACGTTGCTCAACACCGACCTGTCCGGCGTGAGGATCAACGACGGTTGCGGCGCGACCCATCTCGAGACCATTCGGGAGGCCGTTCGCGCGACCGCGGTCGATATCGGGATCGCGCACGATGGCGATGCGGATCGGTGCCTCGCAGTGACGGCGTCGGGCGAGGTCGTCGACGGCGACGCAATCCTCGCGATCCTCGCTCTCGACGCGAACGCGCGCGGACTACTGCGGGGAAACGCGATCGCGGCCACTGTGATGAGCAACCTTGGCCTTCTGCGCGCGATGCGATCCCGCGGAATCGAGGTCGCGACGACTGCGGTCGGCGACCGCGCGGTCACGGAGCGGATGCGCGCGGACGGGCTGGCGATCGGCGGAGAGCAGTCCGGCCATCTCGTGCTTCTCGACCACGCGAGCACCGGCGACGGCCTGCTGACCGGCTTGTCGCTGCTCGCGACGATGGCCCGATCCGGGCGCTCGCTCGAGGACCTGGCCAGTGTCCTCGAACGGCTTCCGCAGGTCCTTCTCAACGTCCCCGTCGTCGACCCTGCCGCGGCCATGCGTGCGGTCGAACCGGTGGCGCAGGCGGCCGCTCGGGAACTGGGCGAGGACGGGCGAGTGTTGGTCCGTCCGAGCGGCACCGAGCCGCTCGTGCGGGTGATGGTCGAGGCGCTGACCGAAGAGCGCGCCACGCAGATCGCCGCCCGCGTGGCCGCCGAGGTTCCGGCGCCGCGATAGGCCGTTCGACGCAGCGGCCGCCGGGTGCCCGGCGGATACCCTGAATGAATGTGCGGGATCGTCGGCTACGTCGGCAAGCAGTCGGCGCTCGGCGTGGTGGTCGACGGTCTCAAGCGGCTGGAATACCGCGGATACGACTCCGCCGGG
>DATJWM010000174.1:0-3260 GCA_035501255.1 Mycobacteriales bacterium
CCCTGCCTGGTTTCGTCCCAACTACCGAATGGACAACCGCACGCGGCTCCGCATCGAGTTGTTGATCATGATCAAGCTGGCCGGTGGGCTCGCAGAAACTCAATGGTGTGAGCGGGTGAAGGGTCGTCGGCTGGCCGGCTGCACACCCGAGCAAGTTGCCCAGGGCGCCGTGCGTGACCAAGAGAGGGCTCTCGACCTTGCCCTTCTCGTTACCAACGGATCGTCAGATGAAGCGGCGGCGTTTCTTGAGTGGCTGCGTCTCCGCACGGACCGTGAGTTGAAAGATCCGATCACGTGGGGCGGCGTACAGCATTTAGCTGACGCTCTCGCGGAGCACCCAACCTTGTCGTACCGCCGAGCCCAGGGTTACATCTTCGACGGATTTGACCGGGCGCTTCGTCGATCAAGGGCCGTCGGTCGGTAGGCGGCGAGCTCGCCGCGTACTTCAGTCTGTACTTCAGTTGCCAGATGGAGCAGGCAGGCCGGGGATGCGATCCGATGGAATATCGAGCGTGAAGGAGGTCGTGTGATGGCTTCAGATGCGGTGCGGGCGACGCTACGGATCAGAAGGTCAAGGTTCGAATCCTTCCGAGCGTCGCCGATCGGTTGGCGATCAGCTTGGCTACGTGGCCGTGATGGACTGCTCGGATGGACGAGCTCGTCACCGAGGTGATCGACCGGTTGACCCGGGCCAGGTCATGGCCGTGGCTGCGGGTGATCGCTGACGCACGCCTCGATCAGCCGGTCGAGGTGGAGGAGGATCCGGCGGCGGTGGTGGAGCCGTATCGATGGCTGCTTGCCGCTGTTGGTGACGGGGTGACATTGACTCAGGCGGGTTACCTGCCGCCGGCGCTGGTGGAGCGGGCGATGTCAGAGCTCGGCTGGGAATCGCAGTGGCCGGGTAAGCACAACCGGGAAGATCTCACGCTGCCGATTCTGGAGCTGCGGGAATCGGCGCAACGCTTCGGCCTGCTCCGCAAGTACAAGGGTCGGCTGCTGACCACGGCAGCCGGTCGCAAGGTGGCTGATGATCCGCACGCGTTGTGGTGGTATCTCGGCGACCGGCTCCCGGACGCGCGTTCGGAGTCGCAGCGTCACGCCGGTGTTGGCTTCCTGCTGTTGGTCGCGGCGGGGCGGGTGCGGGATGATGCGTTGCTGGCCGACGCCCTCGGGATCCTCGGTTGGGTGGACCGCATGACGGGGGACCGGGTTGGGGCGAGCGGTGCGTTCTCGGCGGCGCGCGACACGTGGGCGCTGTTCCGCCGGCTCGGCGTACTGCCGGACAAGAGGCGTTGGGACGACCCGGAACTACCTCCGACCGAGTCCGCGCGACGGCTGGCGCGCGCAGCCCTGATCGGGACCGCGGTCTCAATGCCTGAGAAGGGACCCGTCCTGCGGCTCGTCGGCGGTAGGACCGACCAAGCGGTGCAGCTGACGGTCACCCTGCGGCACATCGCGCCCCCGATCTGGCGGCGACTCGTCGTACCGGCGTCGCTGACCCTGAGCGAGCTGCATGCGGTGATCCAGACCGCGATGGGATGGGAGGACTACCACCTGCACCTTTTCGAGATCGACGGGGTCCTCTACGGCGACATCGAAGACATCCAAGGACAGCCGCTCGGCGACGAGGCCACCTTCACCGTCGGGCAGGCCGCGACAGCGGTCACGGAGTTCCGCTACGAGTACGACTTCGGTGACAGCTGGGAACACGACGTCGTCATCGACCACACGGTCGACAGCGTTGGCGAGGACACCCCGCGGCTGGTCGACGGAGCGCGGTCCTGCCCACCCGAGGACTGCGGCGGCTTCCCGGGATATGACGAACTGGTTGAGGTTCTCGCCGACCCCACTCACGAGGAGTACGCCGAACGGATCGAGTGGCTGGGCGGTAACTGGGATCCGGATGCCTTCGACCTCGCGGCCACCAACGAGCTTCTCGTGATGTACGACCGGGCCACAAGGCAAAGTCGACGAGGGACTTGACCACTGCACCTGTCGACCGACTACTATTACGGTCAATCGACCGGTTGGCTAGTCATGGAGGTGAGCCGTGGACTTGAGTGAGCCGTCCGCGGCGCTGTGCCCGTCGCTGGACGGGCCGGTGCTGGCCGTGCTCGCGGCGACCACCCGGGCGCTCAGCGTTCGAGAGGTGGCGCGCCTGGTTGCTCGCGGGTCGTTCGAGGGTGTCCGCAAGGCGCTGATTCGGATGACTGAGCACGGGCTTGTGCTGGTGGATGAGGCGGGCAACGCCACCTTGTACACGTTGAACCGGTCGCATGTGGCGGCACCAGCAGTGGAGCTGTTGGCCGGTCTGAGGACCGAGCTGCTCGCCCGGATCACCGAGGCGATCGCCGGGTGGCGGGTGGCACCGGTTCACGCGTCGGTGTTCGGGTCGGCGGCAAGTGGCGATGGCGACACCGCAAGTGACATCGATGTGTTCCTGGTGCGACCGCGACGTGTCTCTGCGGACGATCCGGCCTGGCGGGCGCAGACCGACATGCTGGCGGAGCAGATCCATGCCTGGTCCGGCAACCATCTGGGGCTGGCCGAGGTCAGCGAAACCGAACTGCCGCGGGTGGCGCGGACCGCGGCCGCCCGCAACATCCGCAACGACGGCATCACCATCGCCGGCAAGCCGGTCGAGAAGGTCCTCCGGAGCGCCGCGTGACTCCGCCGGCGCGCCAGCAACCGTGCAGCGCCGCGGATGCACGGACCCGACTCGCTCACGCCCGCAAGTTCCTCGAGGTCGCGGTACTCGTCGCCGGTTTATGTGCGATCGCCCTGATGGCCAGCCTCAGTAGCGTAGCCGCGGCGGACGGCGCCCACGTTCGCGATCGCCACCACGGGGTGCGTCACGCCCACGTCCACGGGGCGACGCCCCAAACTGGCAAGCGGGTCAAGGCTGTAGCGGGTTCTTCGCGATTCCTGGTCTACATCAAGTACGCCGTAACCAACGGCCGCCACGCGACGACGGCGCGGCTGTACGAACGAACAGCCCAGGGGGCTCAACGCAAGCTCGGAGTGGTCCCGTTCAACAACGTGTACTCGCTCGCCGGACGGTACCTATCCGATCCTGGAATCCAGGTGTGGAATCTGAAAACCGGTCAGGAGCATCACCGAACCGCTCCGCCTAGGACCGACTGGATTGCCGCCGCGCCACACGGATACACGGTCGCCAAGCTCCCACCGCGCGGGGCAGGCGTACGTGGGCTCGAGACGGTATCGATGGCAGGGAAGGTCCGGTCACTCGGCGACCCGTT
>DATJWM010000175.1:0-19623 GCA_035501255.1 Mycobacteriales bacterium
CCTCAACCAACCCCAGCGCCTACACGCTGGCCACCGCGGACCACGAGCTGCAGTTCTCGTTCTCTCACCTGTTCGACACGATCGGACACGGTCTGCGGCACGACGCGATGGTCATGAAGCGGACGGTTGTCCGGTGGGCAGACGACGCGGGAAGCTGGGTGGTTGACCTGGCTGTGAAGATCGGTGACGACATCGTCAACTTCACCGACCTCGCCATCGCGGACATGAAGGACGCCTTCCATGTCATCGGCGGGTTCTTCCAGGCTCTCGGCGCCGACATCGTCAGCGCCATCAACTGGCTCAAACACAACGTGCTCGAACTGATCAAGGACGCCGAAGCCAACGCCAAGCTGTTCCAGAGCTGGTTCACGCCGTTCTTTGGCACCCTGACCGACACCATCGACGGCATCGAGGTCGACGTCGACACCTTCTTCACCAACCTGGAGAACAATGCGAACGCCGAGATCAGTAACCTCGCGCAGACCGTCGAGAAGGCCGAGTTCGGGAGCAGTGCGCCGGTGCCGGCTCCCACCACAGACACCGGGAGCCACGACGGCGACATCGCGTTCAAGGCCGCTGAGGACATCATCAAGTTCATGCGGCACGACCCGGCGAACTGGCTGCTGCACAAGCTACGAGAACACCTTCCCAGCTCGCCGTCCGACGGAGGGCCCGACTTCAGCGACTTCGACGCCGACCTGGAACAGGTCATTCAGGACGTCCTGGCCGCCGTCGGTGACGCAATCAGCCTCATCGAGTCGCTCGAAACCACCTTGTGGGACGCGGTCAAGCCGTTCCTCACCGATTCCGGCACGTTCACCGAGTCATCAATGGGTGACTTCTTCTCCTCGCTGGAAACCACCACCGATGACGCGCTGAAGCTGGTCAACCAGGTGCTGATCACCGTGCTCGACGCCGCCAAGGCGGCCGTAGCCGGCATCGAGGACATGTTTAAGTACGAGTTCCAGGCTGTACCGGTCATCGGTGAACTACTCGACCTGGCCGGGATCGATACAACGCTCAGCATCGCTCACCTCGTCAGCCTCATCGCCGCGTACCCCACCACCCTGATCAACCAGATCATCGGCGGCGGCCCGCTGTTCCCAGCGGACAACACCCCTCCGACCGGGAACAACACCGCGGGCGGCCACGCGAACCACGCCGAGCTGGAAGCCTCCTCGCGAGTCGACGCCTGGGGCGTGGGACTGAACTGGGCGTCCGCGGTCGTGCAAGCTGTCTGGTCCTTCAACGACGTCGCGCTCGACATCGGCGCAGCAGAGGGCGAGAAGCTTCAAGGCTTCAAAGGCAACGCCGTGACGACCTTCCTCGACATCGCCTGTCCGGTCGTTCTCACGATGCTCCAGTGGCCCAGTCCCAGCACCGACACTGGGATGACCCAGCCTTTCTGGGCGGGGAACAACACCAAAGGCGACGGAACCAACCTCGTCCCCTGGATGCAGTTCACCGCCTTCGTTCCACCCGCCGCGGGAATCTTCGCGGCCATCGGCGCGGCGAAAGAATGGCCCGAAGCGGACGAGTTCAGCGACTACGGCGTGCCGATCTTCTGCTCACTCGCAGGGGTCACCAACACCGTGCTCAGCAGCATCTACGGCCATGACCAAGGTGTCCCGGCTGCCAACATCGCCTTCGGCGTTCTCGCGAATGTGTCCTACGACGTTGCCCCCCTCGGCTTCCCAGACCTCAACAAGGCGTACGAAGACATACCCGCTGTCGGCAAACTGGTCGTCGACGCCGTCGCCAACTTCGGGACGTCCATGACCATGTCCAGCCAAGCGATCGCCGCAGAGATCAAGCCTCTCTGGGAGCGGATCCCGCTGTAACTGAGCGCAGCCGTTATCGTCGGCGGCGGTCACCGCAGTGACATAACGGCCCCACGCCGGCCCCACCACCAACCGGTGGGGCCGGCACGTCAACGCAACGCCCAGGTCAGGCGCCCAACCGAACTCAATGGCCAACGGATTCCAGGTCCAACGATTTTCGGCCCGGCGAGAGTGGCCGAAAACGCTCTGACCTGACTTTTGTGGGCCGTATGGGACTCGAACCCACAACCTGCGGATCAAAAGATGCGTGCACTGCGTCTCAGCGGTCTGATCCCATCCGTTTGAGTCTCGGCTGAGCATGCCCAGATCTCATCAGGCACCTCACGGCTCCTAAGGGACGTCGTCTTCCTGACACGCCGGCCCCACGGTTCCGGCACTCGGTGTTCGCGAACTGCCTATCCGCGTAGCGGCGTCTCAGGCGCGCACTCCGTTCCGGCGTGCTCCTCTAGGGGTCTCGCGGGACCCAACTGAGGCGTTCACGGTCCTGCTGCTGGCAGAGGATTCGGAGCGCGCCCTCAAAGACGTGATCCACACCTTTGGCAGTGACTCGCCAGTGGACGACAATCTCGTCTTCGTGGTTATCGGTCACGACGGCGAACTTCTCATCGCCTGTCTCGCTGCTCCGTGGTCGTAGGTCGCCCACGAACCACGTGACGATCGTTCCCTGCTCGGTCTCGGCAACTTCAAAGGGGTGCCGCGCTGGCACGAAGTTGCGATGCAGGTCATGGGGGAGAGGCAAGACCAGCGAAGGACTGCCCCACTCCTTCGGCGGGTCCGGCAGCAGACCCATGAAGTCGAATCCGTGCCGGTGCTCACACCACTGAGCGTCCGACTCCGCCAGCGCGCGTACACCTGGCGGGAACTGCGCCTGCAGTCGAACAGCCTCGAGATAGCGGTCTGACTCGTTTCTGATGTTGAGCTGCCCACGCGCGAGCTCGTATCTGTAGAAGTCCTCGACGACCTCCGAGGCGCTGGCCTGAGCCTCTGTGCGCCACCGCTCGACGTCCGCTTCGAAGTCAGCCGGCGACCGGTGGTCCCCCGTCAGCGCGCCCAGGCTGACTGCGAGCTTGGCGCCGAACAGTGGGTCACCGGTCGGTTTGGGTCGAAGGCTTGCCAGTAGCTCGTCGGCAGTTCGGTCAATGGACGTGTTGACGATGGCGATGACCCAGGACGGGTCGACGTGGTCGAAGGTTTCGTTGTACTCGACGCTCACCTCGGCACCCCGTGTCGGAGAGCGCTCCCGACGCGTCTGCAGGTCGGCGAGGTCGGAACTCGTGGCTAGGCGAGTCTTGCCCGGCACCCGTACGAACACATCACCGTCACGCACGGTGAGACCGCCGTCCTCGGCTGAGTACTCCTTGCGGCACGCGTAGATCGGATCGCCCCATTGCGGCGGGTCCACAACGAGTGCGAGCACCAACCCCCTGGGGTGCTGTACGTAGTTGTAGTCCCAACGGGGACCGTCGTCGCCGACGTACACCTGGAGGGCGTCGCCGAGGACAGCTCCGTCGACTTCTTCCGCTCCAACAACAGATTTGCCCTGGATGCCCACGAGAATCACTCCGTGCCCTCCCACGTACCGCTCGGCTGCGACGGGTGACCTGTTGGCCAGGCCGAGCACGGCGCGAGCGAGTGTGACGGCCGACCTCTTACGTTCGCCCTTCGCCGTGAATGGCAGCGTGCCCTTGAGTTCAAGCCAGTCGACCTCAGAGAGGTCACCGAGGGTCAACGCAAATCCCACCAGCCCGAGCCAGGCCGCGTTGCCAGTCGGCAAGCGGGTCAGGTCCACATCCACGCGGATAGTGTCGCCCAAGGATCCGACGGTTCCGGCGCGAAATAATCCGGCTGAGGCCCGCCAAGCAGAACTGGCACTATGGCGCTGACGTCCGATAGCGGCATTCTGTTGTCATGGGGACGCTGCGCCGGCGGTTGCGCGCGATGGCGATCGCCGCGCCGCGACTGTTGCACTCCGACCGTCCCGCGCTGCTGATCGTCGTCAAGTCGACCTTCGCTGCAGCGGCGGCCTTCGAGCTCGCTCGGCACACCATCGGATCGGCCATACCTGCGCTCGCGGCGATGGCTGCGATCATCACGGTGCAGGTATCGGGCTCGCAGACCGTACGCCGAGCGCTGGAGTATTCCGCCGGCGTCGCCGCAGGGGTCATCGCGGCGATCGCACTGACCCGTTTGCTCGGCGTGCATTGGTGGAGCATCGGGCTGCTGGTGTTCTTGGCGCTGATCGCGGGGCGCCTCATTCGGCTTGGTTCCCAGGCGAACCAGGTCGCGATCAGTGCCCTGCTCGTGATGTCACTCGGGTCGTCGTACGGATGGACAAGGGTGAGCGACGCGCTGATCGGATCCGCCGTGGGCGTCGTCACCAGCCTGGTGACGCCCTCGCCGTCGCCGGAGCGAAGGTTACGTGGGCAGATCGGGTCGGCGGCGGACGAACTCGTTGTTGTCATCCGTCGCATGGCCGACGGCCTGCGTGCCGGATGGTCGCCTGCCGAGGCGCGCGACACCCTCGGCTCCGCTCGTTCAGTGTCGCGCTTGCTGGTCGACCCGCGGACGTTCGTCGAGCGGGCTCGGGACGAGCATCGAGTGTCACTTGCCGGACGCTGGCAGGTCGAACCTCGTGGGCTCGATCGATGCGATGCGGCGCTGACCGCCCTCGACCATGTGACGAACGAGGTGCGTTCAGTCGGGCGCAACCTGCTCGCGATCTCCGTGGACAATACGGCCCACCGTGGACGGGATCGGTCCGCATTCGGTGACGTGTTGGAGGCGGTCGCGGACACTCTCGATGCGTGGCGGATTGCCGCGATCGCAGACGGAGCCGGGCCGCAGCTCGACCGGCTAGGACTTACTTCGGATCGGGCAGCCGCGAAACTCTTGTCGCTCAAGCATGAAGGGCGCCCAGATCAGTTGGAACCACTGTGGGTGGCGCTGCTTATCGACGTCGAACGGCTCATCGGCGAGCTGGATCCCGCCGGCGCACACGGTGCCGCCGTCACGGCATCGTCGGCACCGTCGGTGTTGACCGATCCGGGGACGCGGGCAGAGGCTGATCCCGCGGCGCACGCGCGGGAGGGCTGATGGCTGGGACGGTGGCCGATCTCGTGGTGGCCATGCTGGAGGCCTCCGGGGTCCGGCGCGTCTACGGGATTCCGGGCGACTCGCTCAACGGGTTCACCGACGCTCTACGTCGGGCGGGCGGCATCAGCTGGGAACATGTCCGGCACGAGGAAGCGGCCGGATTCGCCGCCGGTGCCGAAGCCGCGCTGACCGGCGAGCTGGCGGTGTGTGCCGGCAGTTGCGGGCCAGGCAACCTTCATCTGATCAACGGGCTGTTCGACGCCAACCGCAGCCGAGTTCCGGTGCTCGCGATCGCCGCACAGATCCCGACTGATGAGATCGGAGGGGAGTACTTCCAGGAGACGCACCCCGAACAGCTGTTTCGGGAGTGCAGCGTCTACTGCGAGCTCGCGAGCGGGGCAGACCAGGTCCCCCGGCTGATCGAGATGGCGATGCGAGCCGCACTGCAACGCGGCGGAGTGGGCGTCGTCGTTATCCCCGGCGAGGTGTTTCTCGCTCCGGCGCCGGACCGGCAGGCACTGCCGGTGCGGGCGGTGTCCGCCGTCGTACGCCCGGACGACCGCTCGCTTGCCGCCGCGGCCGAGGTACTCAACGCGGCCGGCCGAATAACCATCCTGGCCGGGGCCGGTTGCGCTGGCGCGCACGACGAGCTGATCGCACTCGCCGGAGCGCTCCAAGCACCGGTGGTGCATGCGTTCCGGGGGAAGGACTGTGTCGAGTACGACAACCCCTTCGACGTCGGGATGACCGGGCTGATCGGGTTCAGCTCGGGCTACCGGGCGATGGAACACTGCGACGCGCTGGTCATGCTCGGCACCGACTTCCCGTACCGGCCGTTCCTTCCCACCGGCGTCCCGGTGATACAGGTGGACATCCGAGCCGAGCGGATCGGTCGCCGCGCGCCCGTCCAGGTCCCGCTACTGGGCACGGTCAAAGACACCATCGAAGCGATGCTGCCCCTGCTCGTCCACAAGACCGACAGTGCACACCTCGATCGGATGACCAAGCACTACCGGCGGGTCCGCGAGCGCATGGATCACCTCACCGACCCCGGCCACGGCGGCTCACCGCTGCACCCGCAGTACGTCGCCGCGACCATCGACAAGCTCGCCACCGGTGATGCAGTGTTCACAGCCGACGTCGGTACGCCGTGCATCTGGGCCGCGCGCTACCTGAGGATGAACGGAAGGCGGCGGCTGATCGGCTCGTTCAACCACGGCAGCATGGCCAACGCGCTACCGCAGGCCATCGGTGCGCAGGCGAGCCATCCGGGACGGCAAGTCATCGCGCTGTCAGGTGACGGCGGCGTGGCGATGCTGCTGGGCGAACTGCTCACCCTCCGCCAGCAGCACCTGCCGGTCAAGGTGATCGTGTTTAACAACGGCGCGCTGTCCTTCGTCGAACTGGAGATGAAAGCCGCCGGAATCGTCAACTGGGGCACCGACTTGACCGACCCTGACTTTGCCGGAATTGCCCGCGCCGCAGGGCTTTTTGGGGCGAGGGTCGAGCAACCGGGTGACCTCGAGCCGACGCTCCAACAGGCGCTAGCGCATGCCGGACCCGCCCTGGTCGATGTCCTCACCGACCGCCACGAGATCTCGCTCCCACCCAAACTGACGCTCGGCGAGATCAAGGGCTTCTCGCTCTACGCAACCAGGACCATCCTGTCGGGCGGCGCCGACGAACTCGTCGAGCTGGCCAAGACCAACCTGCGTGACCTGGACATCGAATAGCTCGACGTCGACCACGCTTCCCGTTTCGGTCGTGGAAGCCGTGGCCCGACGGTCAGCATCAGCGATAGTGCATAGAGCCGTCGAAAGGACTCGTCCGCGCGTCCGGCGGTGAACATAGCCGGCACTTCGGAGCTGATGGCACTACCGCTCGGCTCCCCGGCCGACCAAGATCAACGAACCTAGCCGTCACTATCGATCAGGCGTCGCTCGGTGCTGCGGGTTTGTTTCTCGCAGCTCCGCCCGCTCGTCGGCCGCTCGAAGTCCGGCCGCCGACCGTGGCCAGAGACCTGTTGCGGGAAACTTCCGCTGGCGGCGTTCAGGTCGGGTCGACCAGGCCTTCGCGCTCGAGGACCCGGCGCACGTCTTCGAAGGCGGCAGCGATGTTGCCGGCGGGGAAGCGGAGTTGGCCCAGCCCGTCGATGTTTGAAACGGCTCGCAGCCCTCTTCCAGCATGATGATCGCCCGCGAGAATCCCAGGCGGCCCTGGAACAGGCCCGCCTCGTGGACCACGTTCTGCCGCGCTACTTGGGTTCCGTCGATCCGCTCGTCCTCGGCGGTGAGGATGAGGAATGCCGCGGTTGCGTTGTCGATCATCTCGGATAGGCGGTCGATGTTCGTTGTGCCGGCAACCGGCACGCGGTTGAACTCGTCGTAGGGCAGTTGCAGTCGATCGGCGACGAGGTCCTTGAGCTCGCGCCATAGGGGTGATCGTCCGTGGCCGATGAATACGCGCGTGCCGATCTGTCTTGCCCTCGTCGGGGGAGCCTGGGTGATGCGATCGATATGGTCAGCAGCTCGACCGATGACCGTGCTCAGCTCGGCGGCTGTGTCGAACGGCAACTGGAGAGCTTGAGCCTGGATACCCACGACCTCGTGCGGTGCGAGGTGGATGCCCTGACCGATCGCGACGGCGTCCCGGGACATCATCTGATGGTTGAACCGAGCAAGCGCGGCGCGTGACAACGTACCCTCGGTCGGCGCGGACATCGCCTCGAGCTTGGACTTCAGGTTCGCGACATACTCGTCTTCACTGAATTGGACGTACGCGCTCAGCACAGACATCGCTGTCGCGCGAGCAGCTTCGCAGGCGGTGCGCACCCGAGCGACCTTTCCTTCGATGGCGTCGAGATCGCCCGTGCCAGCCGCGTCATGGATCGCGCTGGTCACGTCGTCTCGGTTGTATTCAACCCAGTCCCCGGTTGAGCCGGGGGCGAACACCGCGTTGAAGCCCCACTCAGATGAGAAGTGTGCGCCAGGGGGAGGCGATTTGAAGTCCTTGTAGTACACGCATGAGTGGAAGCCGAAGTTCGAGCCAGACGAGGCGCGTTCGAATTGGTCGACAGTCGAAAGCAGTCGCTGAAGGGCGTCCGCGTCTGATGGATCAGCCTCAGCGGCGACCGCCTGCTCGAGCTCGCGGGCCGCGGAACGAAGCTGATCAGCGTAGGTCAGCACAGACCAATGATCCCGTAGCCGCGGACACCTCGGGGCGGTTCTGCCAGCCGAACACACCGAGCGGTCGTCGGCCTGCCGCCTGGTCACGGACTTGGCATCGCGGCCCCACGCCGGCCCCACCAGCGGCTCGCCCGCCTGGCAAACGTGCAGGTCAACGGGTTGGATCCGCCTGGACACGCTGCGGATTACGATCCGCACGCTTGGGCGGGCATCAAGATCGTTGATCATGCCCTTGACCTGCACAAACTGTGGGCCGTGTGGGACTCGAACCCACAACCTACGGATTAAAAGTTGCACACAGCGCGTCTCAGGCGTGCAACCTCGTGCTCGCCAGTGACGCCTTGAGCGTGATCGAGTCTCTTCAGAGAGAGCCAGTCGCGCTGGACCATTCGTCTCTCTGGCATCGCGGCCCCACGGCGGCCCCACGAAGCCCGTAGCTCAGAGCACTCTCGAGCTGGCACTACCGGTCGATTAAGGGGATGTTCGACGTGGTGTTCAGCGCGCGCGTCATCCGGGTCTTGATCGCGTCGCCGTCTGACGTCCAGGCTGAACGCGCGGTCGTCGAGGAGGTCATCCACGAGTGGAATGCGTTGAACCTCGAAGCCCAAGCAATCGTCCTGCTGCCGGTGCGCTCGGAACGCGTAGCCATCCGAGCATGGCGCGACCGGTCCAGCAACGGATCGACGAGCAGATGGCTGATCAATGCGACGTCCTGGTCGGCGCTTTGGACACGTATCGGCACTCCCACCGAAGCGGCGGTCTCGGACGCGACAGAGGAGATCGAGCGTTTCAGAGCGGCAGGTAAACCCGTGCCGCTCTACTTTTCGACCGCGCCGGTCCTGCCAACCTCGATCGACACCAACCAGTGGGATGCCTGGTCGCCTACTGCGAGGAGTTGAAGACCCACGGCCGGATCGGTGAGTACGCAGACCTTGCAAGCCTTCGTAACCAGTTGATGCACGCCATCACGCGTGGTGCGTGAGACCTTCGCTGAATCTGTACCGGAGGGCCTCCGATGCCCGTCGTCGTGCTGGTTACCTGGGCACTTAGCTGCCACGCGTGCCGCTGCCTCGAGTTGAATCTGCTGACCGCGGTGCCGGAAATCCTCGATCGACACCAAGTGCCTATCGGAGTAGGTGTGGAGCAAGTCATGACCAGCTCGCGCCACCGACCCGTAGAGGCGAAGTCACGGTGAAGCTCGCCGAACACGCCAAGGCCACCGTCATCGGTTGGTACGGCACACCCGCCGCAGCACCAGGTGGTCGCACCACCGGCTGATCCCGGTCCGTCCGCCCGCGTTGCAGTGGACTCGTCCCCGGAGCATGCTGCCAGTGCCTCCCGACCACACCCAGCTGCTGGCGCCGCAGGCAGCGCACCTCGGACCCGCTCAGCACGGTAGTCCTTGAGTAACTCCAGCATGCAGCAGCCTGGACAGGCGAGCGAGCCGTCCGACCAGTGCCCCGAACGGGTTCTGTCGCAGGTGAACTCTGTGTAAGTGGCGCGACCTGACGTCCGCGGCCAAGCGGTCGCAGCGGAACAGGATCACGTTCAAGAGAAGACGTGGGACAACGAAGCCGCATGGTCGCGCGCGTCGGTTGGATGACCGGCGTTGGTCAAGATTTGGCCGCTACCAGTCGGCGAGATCAGACGGTCCAGAGCGCCTCGGTGGGTGACATTCGTGCGGCGCGTATCGCGGGGATGAGTCCGGCGACGGCGCCGATCAGCAGTGCGGCGCCGAGACCGCCGGTCCACGCGACGGTGGGGACCACGATCGCCCAGTGCTTCGCCGAGGCGTAGACGGCCGTCGCGCCGACGCCGGCAAGGATCCCGATCGCGCCGCCGATGACCGAGAGCAGCACGGCCTCGGCGAGGAACTGCAGCCGAATGTGACCGCGGGCGGCGCCTAGCGCACGGCGTAGCCCGATCTCTGAACGGCGCTCGAGGACCGAGATGACCATGATGTTTGCGACCCCGACCGCGCCGACGAGCAGCGAGACGGCGCCGAGTCCGAGGAAGAGGTTGTTGAGCGCACCCTTGGCCTTGGCGCGCGCCACCAGTGCCGCAGATGGTTGCGAGACGTCGACGCTGCTGGGGCTCTCCGGGTTGGCGGTAGCAGCCAGGACAGAGTCGACGACGTCGACCTGGTTGGTGTCTGCGCGCAGGTAGACCTCGCTGGGGTGGCCGTCGAGACCGAGGTAGTCCTCGGCCGCGTCGAAGCCGACGAGGACCGAGCTGTCGATCTCCGGTGCGAGCGTTGCGGGGCGCAGGATGCCGGCGACCGCGAACCAGGTCTGCCCGATCCAGACTCGCTCGCCGGGGTAGATGTGGTCGATGCCGAGCCGGGCCGCGGCGGCAGCGCCGAGCACGCAGACCGGCTCGCGGGCAGTCGCGGCGTTGAGATAGCGGCCCTGGGCGAGGCGGGTGCCGACGACGCGCGGCAGGTTCAGGCTGGACGCGTCGACGGTGATGGCGTTGGTGTCGACGGCTGGGATCAGTGGGCTGCGGTAGGCGTTCGCGGTCGTGGCGCCGGTGTCGGCGACCTGCGTGACGGGCGCGATCCGGCTGATCATCGCGGGCGCGGCCTTGGGAAGCTCGGCGGTGTCGCCGAAGAAGTTCTGGCCGTTGGTGACGGTCAGCAGGTTGGTGCCGAGCCGGTCGATCTCGGAGAGCAGCCCGGCCTGCGAGGACGACGACAGACCGAGTACCGCAACGATGGCCGCGACCCCGATCGCGATGCCGAGCGCTGACAGGCTCGCCCGCAGCTTTCGGGTGCGAAGCCCGATGCTCGCGACCCGGGTCAGGTCGCCCGGGCGCAGCCGGGTGTTGGGCTCGGGCATCAGCCCGCGGCCGCCTGTCATCATGGGCATCTCACCGGCGTACCGGTGGGAGGTGTAGCTCCGGTGTCACTCACGACGCGGCCGTCGAGCATCTCGACCTGACGGCGCATTCGCGAGGCGATGTCACGGTCGTGGGTGATGACGACGATGGTCGTTCCGGCGCTGTTGAGCTCGTCGAGCAGTGCGAGGATCGACTGACCGGTGGCGTGGTCGAGGTTGCCGGTGGGTTCGTCGGCGAGCAGGATCGCGGGCTCCCCGACGAGCGCCCGGGCGATCGCCACCCGTTGCCGCTGGCCGCCGGAAAGCTGGGTCGGCCGTGCGGTCGGTCGTTCGGCGAGGTCGACGAGACGAAGCGCATCGAAGGCTCGCTCGCGGCGCTCCTTCAGCGGTACGCCGGCGTACAGCAGGCCGTCGGCGACGTTGTCGAGAACGCTTTGGTGCTCGGCGAGGAAGAACTGCTGGAAGACGAAGCCGATCCGCCTCGCGCGCAGCGCGGCGAGCTCCCGGTCAGACATCGCCGCGACGTCCAGCCCGGTGACCCGGACGGTCCCGGCGCTCGGCAGGTCGAGCGTCCCCATGAGATGGAGCAGGGTCGTCTTGCCGGATCCCGACGGCCCGACGATCGCGACCAGCTCGCCGGCGTCGACGTGCAACGTCACTCCGCGCAGCGCCACGACCGGAGGACGGCTCGGATAGACCTTGGTCACAGCGGCGAGCTCCAGCACCGGTGAGCCGGAAGCGGCCTGCGGCAGCTGCGGGCCGAACACGACTGACATCGACGCCTCGTCGACGGTCTCGATGCTCACGACGAGGGCACCACGATGCGCTGCCCGGCGCTGAGGCCGGACCCGCTGACCGCCACCAACTCGTCGGCGTCGTCGAAGATCCCCGGCTGCACCGCAACGAGCTGATGCGGGCCCGAGGCCGGGACCACCTCGACCGCGTACCCGCCGCCGGACAGCGCCAGCAACGCCGTCACCGGAACGACGAGCGCGTGGTGCACGGTGGCGGTGGTGATCTCCACCTGCACCGGCGCCTGGTCGAGAGTGCCGGTCGCGGCGGGATGCGTCGGGGTGACGAGAACACTGATCGTCGGTCCGGACGAGCTGCCCGCACCTTGGTCGGAGCTCGTGGTCGCGACCTTCCCGACCTTGGAGACCACTCCCGCAGTGGTGGCGGTGTCGGGCAGCGTGATGACGACCTTGTCGCCCACCTTGACCTGCGAGGAGAGGTCGGCGTCGAGCGCGATCGTCACCTTGCGGTGGATCGACGTGCCGGTGATGACCGGCGTACCTGACTGGACCAGGCCGCCGAGCGTCGCCGAGACGGTCGTCACCCGCAGTGCGCTGGGAAGGAACACCACCTGACCTTGCGCCAGCGAGCCGGTCCGGGTGACACCCAGGGCTTTCTGCAGCTTCTCGACTCCGGTCGCTGTCGC
Organism: Mycobacteriales bacterium; assembly: GCA_035501255.1. Taxonomy (GTDB): domain Bacteria; phylum Actinomycetota; class Actinomycetes; order JAFAQI01; family JAFAQI01; genus JAFAZI01. The sequence goes on from DATJWM010000175.1 coordinate 12,395, forward strand.
AGCCGAGAAGGTGTCCCACGATCCGTCGACATCGCTCGATGTCGTGTCGCCGAGGGCAACGAGGTCGTGGTTGAGCTGACGGACGTCGGTCCCGGTCATCCCTTCGGACAGCGCCCGGTACGCCGGTGTCGCGCCGTAGAGCAGGACGACCGGTGACCCGTCCACCTCGTAGAGCGAATGACCCTGGTGAACGATCGTGCCGGCCGATGGGATCCGGGTGAGGGTCCCGGCCGCCTGGTTGGTCACCGTCCGGCTGCCGGCGTAGCCGAGGGTCGCGTCGACGCTGGTCTGCGACGACAGCGACCTCTCGGTGACCGTCGCGAGGCTGGTGCCCGTTGTGTTGCCGCCGGTGTCCTTGGCCGAACTTGACCCGCCGAACGGATCGGTCACCCACAGCACGACCGCAACGGCGACGACCACCACGACGCCAGCCGCGATCCACGCGCCGCGCCGCCGGCGTGGCCGGCGGGTCGAGACAGGATCGGCCGTGTCGGTCGGTCCGTGGGTAGCGATGCTCGTCATCCCTGTGACGTCCCGCTGCCTGGTCCGCCACCCAGGCTGAGTGCCGCTCCATTGCCACCGGGCTGGTACTTCTGGCACGCCTTCTGCGCCGCTTGGAACTGCGGGTTGTTCGGGTCGAGGTCGCTGTTGGCGCCACCGGTGCTGTGAATCCTCAGCCCGCCGTCGCTCGGATCCGGGAAGTCGCTGATGCCGTGCGCCCGCATGCACTGGGAGAACTTCAGCAGCTGCGCCTGGTTCTGCTGCCGTTGCTGGGCGCTCGGCTGCGGTTGCAGGGACTGGCAGGCCTGCTGCGCGGACTTGAACTGCGGGTTGTTCGGGTCGAGGTCACTGCCGGGTGTGATCTGGATCTGGAGCTGGCCCTCGCTGTTGGGGTCGGGGAAGTCGCTGATGCCGTGGCTGCGCATGCACTGCGAGTACGCGACCGGACTCGCGCTGCTGGTCGCCGATGAGCTCGGGGCCGGTGAGCCGAGCGCCGCGACGGCGGGCCCGTTGCTCCCGCCGCAGCCGGCAGCAAGGGCTAGCGCACCGACTGCGCCGAGGACTCCCGTGAGACGAGCGAGCCGGCGCCGGGGTGTCGCTGCGGTGCGGGTCGATCGGATCGCCGTACCCATGTCACAAACCTCCATCGCGCTTCGGATGTCCATCACGAAGATGTGTACGGCGAGCTCGGTTTCGGCGCGGTAACAATGCGCGCGGGTCACGACGAAACCGTCCCGAAACCCCGGCGCGAGGCATCCTTGAGGAACCATGAGAGTGCTGGTGATCGACGACGACCGGGAGCTCGCCGAGACCATCGCGACCGGGCTGCGCCGCGAAGGCATGGCGGTCGATGTCGTCGTCGACGGCCGGACCGGACTCGAGCGGGCGCAGGTCAACGACTACGACATCGTGGTCCTCGACCGTGACCTGCCCGGGCTTCACGGCGACGACGTCCTTGCCGAGCTCCTCGCCGCCGGGTGCCGCGGCCGGGTGCTCATGCTCACCGCAGCCGCCGGACCGGACGACCTCGTCGACGGGCTCGGGCTGGGTGCCGACGACTACCTCGGCAAGCCGTTCGACTTTCCGGTTCTCGTCGCCCGGATCCGGGCGCTCGCACGTCGCGCCCAGCCGGCCGTGCCGCCGGTACTGCGCGTCGGCGACGTCGAGCTCGACCCGGCTCGACGGCGGGCGAGCCGCGCGGGCCGCCAGCTGGCCCTCGCACCGAAGGAGCTCGCGCTCCTTGAGCTGCTGCTCGCATCCGCGCCACGCACCGTCTCCGCGGAGGAGATGCTGGAACGCGTGTGGGACGAGTACGCCGACCCGGCCACCCAGGCGGTGAAGATCACGATCAGCCGGCTGCGCGCCAAGCTCGGGGAGCCGGCGGTCATCGAGACGGTCGCGAAGGCCGGCTACCGGATCGGGCCATGAGGCGGTCACGACCGCTACTCCGCTGGGCTTGGCGGCCTCAGCTGCCGCGGCGGACCGTCCGGCTGCGGCTCACCGCCACGTACGCGGTGCTGTTCACCGTCTGCGGCGCCGTACTGCTCACCATCACCTACCTGCTCGTCGGTCGTACAACCGCTGTGCAGGTCAACAGCAACGGGAACCACACCCTCGTCATCGTGGGCGGATCCGTGGTCGGATCCGTCCCGGTCCCAGGCACCCCACGCGCAATCGGCTCGACAATCCAGGCAGGACCTGGCGATCCTCAGCAGTTCCAGTCCCAAGCCGACCAGTTGCTAGACGCCGCGCTTCACCAACAACGCGTCGAGCGACGCCAGCTCCAGATCGCCTCCGCCATCGCGCTTGCCGTCATGGCCGCGCTGTCCGCCGGCACCGGCTGGGTCGTGTCAGGCCGCGTACTGCGCCGGCTGCACCTCGTCACCGCGACAGCCCAGCAGATCTCGGTGACCAACCTCAACCGCCGGCTCGCGCTACCCGGACCCGACGACGAGCTCAAAGAGCTCGGCGACACCTTCGACGCACTGCTGGCCAGGCTCGACGCGTCCTTCCAGTCCCAGCGACGGTTCATCGCCAACGCGTCCCACGAGCTGCGCACGCCGCTCACCCGGCAACGGGCCCTCATCCAGGTCGCGCTCGCCGACCCGGCAGCCGACGCCTCGTCCTTGCGGGACGCGCATCAACGCGCGCTCGACGCCAACGTCGCGCAGGAGCACGTCATCGACGCACTTCTCCTCCTCGCGCGCGGCCAAGCCGGGCTCCGTGATCGCGAGCGCGTGGACCTCGCCGTCGTCGCCCGGACAACCGCCGACGCGCACCTCGCCGATGCCGGTGCCAGGGACCTCACGATCACCGGCAGCTATCAGCCCGCCGAAGTCCTCGGCGCACCCCGCCTCCTCGAGCGGATCGCCACCAACCTCGTCGACAACGCGATCCGCTACAACACCTCGAATGGAAACGTCGAGATATGCACCGCGACCATCGACCGCCACGCCGTCCTCACCGTCGCGAACACCGGCCCGGTCATCGCACCCGACGACATCGATCGGCTCTTCGAGCCCTTCACCCGGGGCGACCGGGACCGAACCCACCACCCTGACGGTCTCGGTCTCGGCCTGTCGATCGTCAAGGCCATCGCCGAAGCTCACCACGCCACCGTCAGGGCACATGCCCAGCCTGGTGGAGGGCTGCAGATCATCGTGGCCATCCCCGGCGCCGATCCCGCCAACCCGGCGAACGCGTGACACCTCAAACGTGGAGGGTGCGATCGCAGAACCCGTCCTGAGTCTCGACGGGTCGTGCGACCTGCACAAACGCTGGCGACTCAGACGGCCGCGGACACGTGCGAACACCTAAGGACACGCCTACGAAACACTGCCAACGCGTCTGGGTGGATCCCCGAGAGCCAGACCCTGACCGGGCACAAACGGGTGGGTACCGCCGGCGAGGATCGAACTCGCAACCCACCGGTTAAAAGCCGGTTGCTCTGCAAGTTGAGCTACGGCGGCGTGGCAAGGCGCCAGTCTGCCACGGCACCCGGATGAGATGTCCGGTTACCGGCCGGGTGCCGGATCGCCGAGTGGAGTGGCGCGGGACAGGGCCGCCATCGGCAGCCGCCCGATGCCTATCTCCTGACACCCATCTGTCACCCGCCTGACTGTCACCCGCCTGACATCGCGGCCCCACGCCGGCCCCACGCCGGCTGAGATTCAGGGACTCGTTAAGGCGAAAGACCAGGTCAGCTCGGTGGGCCGTGTGGGACTCGAACCCACAACCTACGGATTAAAAGTCCGCAGCTCTGCCAATTGAGCTAACGGCCCGACGGTACGGAACGATAGTAGGAACGGCACCCGGCGAGACGGCCCGAACGTGTCCATCGGTCATGTGCGTGAGATCCGCGCGCGCGCTATCGCCTTGCCGGACTCCCAGAGGATAAGCAGAACGATGGCGGGCAACAGCGCCCAGGAAAACTCGCCGGCGCTGAGCGGCACCGTATCGAGGATCCGCTGGAAGACGCCCATCTGCGTGACGAGGATTGCGAGAAGGAACTCAACGCCGATGGCAATGTTCATCTGTCGGCTCTCGAACGTGTCCACCCGAAACACGCTCGCCGTCTCACTTCGGCACTCAAGCGCGGCAACGATCAAGCTCAACGCGAACGCCGTGAACGAGATCGAGTTACCGACGGCGTCACTGTTGAACCGGGACGAGCCAAAGTGGGTCATCTCGAGCAGCATCGCGGCATCGGCCAGTCCGACCAGGACCACCGTGATCATCAGTGGCCTGGTCAGCACCGACTCGCCCCGCGGGCGCGGCACCCGTGTCATCAAGCCCGGCGTCTCCAAGTCGAACCCGAGGGCGAATCCGAATGCGGCGTTGACCGCGAAGTGAATCCAGAGGACCTGCGCCGGATTGAACGGCTGACCTCCGGCGATGTTGAAGATGGACGCACCGAGGAAGGTCAGAATGAAGATGACCAACAAGATCAGAACGAACCGGATGTACTTCGAGAGGTTGTCGTAGATCTTCCGTCCTTGTTGCACCGCGTGGACGATGGTGGCGAAGTTGTCATCGGAGAGGATCATGCGGCTGGCGTTCTTGGCGACCTCAGTGCCGGATCCCATCGCGATGCCGATGTCGGCGGCCTTGATCGCCGGAGCGTCGTTCACGCCGTCGCCGGTCATGGCCACCACGTCACCGTGCCGCTTGAGCGTCTCAACGAGCATCACTTTGTGTTCCGGCGCAACCCGGCCAATCACGCCGATGTCCTCGACGTTGGCCAATCGCTCGTCATCCGTCATCGCGGCGAATTCGGCGCCAAGGATCGCGCGCCCAGCGATGCCGAGCTGCTCCGCGATTGCCGCTCCGGTAATCACGTCATCCCCTGTGATCATCCGGACCCGGATGTGCGCGGCTTGGGCGGCCTGGACAGCATTGCGAGATTCGACTCGGGCCGGGTCGACCATGCCCACCAGGCTCGTCATGCACAGGTCCCGGACGTAACCGAGAAGGTCGGCGTTCGGTTCGAAGTCCGCTGGATCGAGGTCACGGTAGGCCGCGGCCATCACCCGCTGCCCGGCCCGACTGATCCGCTCGACGTGGTCGTCGGCGCGGGCGCGGGTCGTCGCGTCCCACGGAATCGGACCGGATTCGCCGAGCGCGGTGCTCGCGAGATCCATGACCGCCGGCGCTGCCCCTTTGACGAAACAACGGACCACCGACCGTCCGGCCGAGTCCGTCACGCGGTTGAACGTCGCCATGAACTTGTACGTCGGGTCGAATGGCAAGGTCGCGAGCCGCGGAAGCCGGTCGATGGTTGCCGCGTGGTCGATCCCAGCCTTGTGACCGAGAACTAGCAGCGCCGACTCCGTCGGATCACCCACGACCTTGTCGTCGACGATGCGGGAGTCGTTGGCGATGATGAACGGAAGGATCGCCGCCTCGATCGAGCCCTCGCTACCGGCTGCGTGGGTGATCGCTCCCTCGAGCCCATAGCCGACACCGGTGACGGTATAGCGATCGCCCGGGTCGACTACCTCCACGACGGTCATCTGATTCATCGTCAGCGTGCCGGTCTTGTCCGAGTTGATCGCCGAGGTGAACCCGAGAGTCTCGACCGCAGGCAGCTCCTTGACGATCGCGTTGTGGGCGGCCAGGTCGGTGCCGCCGAGGGACAGGATGACTTGGGTGACCGTCGGAAGGGCCTCGGGAATCGCTGCGATCGCCAGCGCGACCGCGGCCGTGAACAACTCGTCCCACGCCTCACCGCGGCCGCGGCCGAAGGCGAAGATCGCGATCATCGTGAGGCCGGCGGCAGCCGCGATCCACAATGTGAGGTTGTTCAGTTGTCGGGTAAGTGGGGACTCCTCGACTCCCGTGGCCGCAAGCATCCCCGAGATCTTCCCGAGCTCGCTATCAACAGCGGTGGCTGTCACCACCATGACACCCGATCCGTGTGTCACCGGCGTGTTCATGAACGCCATGTTGTGCTGCTCACCCGGGCTGACCTCGCCGTCGGCCAGAGGAGCGATCTCCTTGGCCGCTGGCACGCTCTCGCCGGTCAGCGCCGACTCATCGATCTGAAGTGCGTTCGCAGCCAGAATCCGCCCATCGGCCGGAACCTCGTCTCCAGCGGACAGCAACACAATGTCGCCGGGGACGACCTCTTCGGCGGAGATCTCAATGTCGATGCCGTCGCGACGCACCCGCGCCGAGGCCAGCATCATCGACTTGAGCGCGTTCATCGCGCTCTCGGCTTTCCCTTCCTGCCGGAGCCCCACCACCGCGTTGACCACGGTGAGAACCACCAGGACGACGGCCGTGCCCCACTCTTGGACGGCCGCAGAGACGATCGCGGCCCCAACAAGGATCAACTGCATGTAGCTGCGGTACTGCGCCAGGAACCGCTGCCACCGCGGCGGAGGCGCCTCCTCGGGCAACGCGTTAGGACCGTGCTCTCGTAACAACTGGGCGGCGCGCTGGGAACTCAACCCGGTCTCGGGATCGGCACCGAACGCGGACGCCACCTCCTCGCCCGCGACTGCGTACCAGCGCGCGGGCGGGCGGGGAGAGCGGGTCTCGGTTCGCACTGTCGTCATCCGCGTGTCCTCCCCGCCTACGTGCGTGATGAACCCTGCGCAGCGGGGCATCAGCCCCGACAGTCCCGCAGTATCGACCACGGCGGCCGGACACGTCACCCGGAGCGCTCCTGCGAACCCGTGGTCCCTCTCCGGGCACCTTCGGCCAATCGTCCCTTAGACTGTGACCCGTCCCCGACGGTGGACGCGGGGGCGATGCGTTGCCCCTATCGTCTAGTGGCCTAGGACGCCGCCCTTTCACGGCGGTAGCACGGGTTCGAATCCCGTTGGGGGTACGACCTCTCCCGAGGTCCTGTGGAGCAGTTGGAGTGCTCGCCGCCCTGTCAAGGCGGAGGTCGCGGGTTCAAGTCCCGTCAGGACCGCTCTGCGAAGCCGCACCCCCAGGCCAAACCTGCCGGCGGCACGATCGCTTTCACACCCGTCCGGGCCTAATCGGCAATATGCGTTGCCTCTATCCTGGAAATCTTCAGAGATTGTTCAGGATCGAAGTGAGACATTCCCCCAATGATCACTCCGCACGAAGCAGCGCAAACGGTCGGCACCACCGTTGCCGACCAGTGGGCCGACGAGGTCGACCGTGATGCCCGGTTCCCCGCAGAGACGATCGACGCCATGCGCGAATCTGGGCTCCTCGGCGCCTACGTTCCTGCGCAGTGGGGCGGCCCGGAG
>DATJWM010000176.1:0-2635 GCA_035501255.1 Mycobacteriales bacterium
GTTCGCCCCCGAGATGACGTGGCGAATCGAAGGGCACTCGGCCGCGTCACGCGCCTACGCCGACAAGACCGAGTTCGTCGACGAGGTACTCGCTCCGTTCGGAAGACGCTTCTCAGCCGGCGATCCGTTCCGGCCGGTCAACATCCGAGGGTCTACGCCGACGGTGACACAGTGATCGTCCTCTGGGACGGTCGGGGCACCACGATCGCCGGAACCATCTACGAGAACTCCTACGCCTGGTTCATGCGACTGAAGGACGACAAGGTCATCGACGGCACAGCCTTCTATGACAGCATCTCCTTCAACACCCTTTGGAGTCAGGTCACGCCCGCCGAAACAGCCGACATGCCCTGATGACAGGCCGGCGTGGAACGCCCTACTGGACGACGGCGCCAGACAGATCGCGCGGCGGCGTTGATGCGCAATTGGGGACGGCGAGCGTTTGGCGAGCCCGAGTCGATGACGCACGCGGTTGGCGTACCTCGCGTCCGACGAGGCGCGATTCGCCGAACAGCACCGTCATCGAACGACCTCGGGCGCACCGGACTCACAATCATCGCTCGCTGAGCAACTCCGCGGTCTCACAGCGACCACCAGCCGCATCGGACTCCACAACAGCGGGGTGCGGCTCTTCTGAAGTGACCTCGGGGTGACGGTCATGTGGCGGTCGGCGTGACGTGGTCGTGGTAGCGGGCTTCGTGGACGTGGTGTCGTTCTTGGGCGAGGTGGTAGTCCCAGTATTGGTCGAAGTCACCGTTGGCTTGCAGCGCGCGTAGCTTCAGGATGGCTTCCGCGCCGGCGAGTCCCCAGCGGGCGGCGGTGATGTCCATTCGGTCTTTGACGAGGTGGCGGCAGGCGCCTTCGATGATCCCGGTCGCGATCGGCCAGCCGTTGGCGAGCGCGGTCGAGTAGTCGAGGTACGGGGCCTTGCTGGTCAGGTAGTTGGCGGCGTCGTCGGCGGGCTGGCGGGCTGCTGGGTCCAGGCGGTTGGTGGCGGTGCGGCGGATCGTGCCGGCGACCTTCGTGGCGTGTCCTTGGAGCACCCGGGTCGCTTGGAGGTGCACCCAGTTGGCGGGGTCGAGGTTGGGGTACAGGCAGCTGGCGGCGGTCCAGAGGTATTCGAGGACGTGGATGAAGTCGACGACGATCGTGACCGTCACGCCGCGGGCTTTGGCCTCGGCTTTGATCCGTTGGATCTGGTGGTTGTTGCCGTCGACGAGCGCGACCCAGGTGCGGCGGTGTTTGGGGTCGCGCCGGTCGGCTTCCTGGAAGACGTGTGTGATGACGGTGCCGGTGTCCTTGACGATGCTGGCGGTCAGCCACTTGTTGGCAGCGACCGGTCCGGGGGCGGGCTGCCGACCGTCGTCGCGGGCGAGGATGTCAGCCGCCGTGCGGGGCGCTGGGGCCGCGTCGTAGACGGCGCCGATCTCGGCCATCCGCTTGCAATTGAGCTTCTCTGAGCCCGCCAGCCTGGCTTTCGGCTTGGGGCCCGCGCGGGCGCGTCGTGTGGCGGTCTGGATGCGTAGCGCGTCGGGGCGCATCACGATCCCCTTGCCGTCGGCCGACAGCACCAACAGATCACCGTCCTTGGCCTGCGGCGCGCGCCGTTGATCGTAGACGTCCTCGAAGTCGACAGCGGCGAGCCCGGCGAGTTCCTCGACCTGGCGTTTCCCGAGCCGAACACCGGTCTGGCGCTCGATCGCATCGGCAGCGCCAGCGAAGCTGCCGCGGGGGCTCTCCAGCGCCGCGAGCTTGCGCAGCCCGTGCGAATGGCGCTCGATCGGCAGGTTCAGCGCCGCGTCGGCCGGATGCAGGTTCCCCACGCCGGGCGCCCGGTAGGCCAGCCGTTCGACCGTCACCGTCCCGAATACCGTCTCCAACGCGCGCGCGTGACCGGACTCGACCCGCCCGCGCCTTCTCCCCTCATCGCCGGTCACCTGCTCAAGGCGCTGCTCGCGCAGGGTCCGCAACGCCAGATGATCAGCCAGCAGCCGGCGCAACAACTCCCGCCCGTCGCGATCAAGACGGTCCTCCAGCTCGGCATGCGAGAGCCCTGCGGCATCGCCTCCGTCCAGAAAGCTCAGCAGCGACGCGAACTGCTCACGGCTGGCCGCAAACCCGGCCGGGTCCACCGAATCACCGGGCGAGCTGACACCCCCGTCTGCAGCATCGCTACCAGGCTGCCTGCCGGGCAGGACTTCGCCGCCCGAGCGGTAATGTTCGCCACAACGGGTGTCGAGATCGGCGGTCACGTTGGCCACCTCCGTGGTCGACGCTGGACATAGCAACGCCGACCTTCGACACCCTCTTTATGACTCCTCGGGTCCCACAGGACTCCGCCCCGCACCCCCGGAACCCCGCAAATACGACGAATAGCAGCCCGGGGACCCCGCAAACCGCCCCAACGAGCGCCGTTCCCCTCCCCGACACGCCCACCGCGCATCCCCGCTGAAGGTCACAAACCCTGTAACTACGGGCCATTCACCATCAGCTCAGCCCGTTCTGAGGGTCCCTTCAGAAGAGCCACACCCACCTTGGGTACTACTCCGAGGCGGTGCGGCGGCGGTCCCGGCGCCCTTGAACGAATGCCATCGTCCGCAGAGGCGAACTTACAGCGCGCTTCAGGACCGCGATC
>DATJWM010000177.1:0-41786 GCA_035501255.1 Mycobacteriales bacterium
GGCCTCGGTACCGGACGCCATCCGACAACGAGTGTGCTGGACGACCGCCACCCGGCGGACCTCGAGAAGGTAGCGGGCAAGCACGAGCGTTCGCAGGACGTCCTCGGTGACCCGAGCACCGGCGTTGCGCAGAATCTTGGCGTCCCCGGGAACGAGACCCATCATTCGCAGCGGGTCGAGCCGCGAGTCCATGCAAGTGAGCACGGCGAGACCCTTCGCCGCGGCCGCGGGTAGATCCATCGGGGCGGTCGCGGCCGCATATGCGCGGTTCGCCTCCACGACGTCGGCGAAGGCATCCTCATCGACCACGTTTCGAGAGCCTAGTGGCCCGGCCACAGCGACGATCAGGCAGTGAGGCGGCAGACGGCAGCGGCGATCCGTTCGTCCGTTGCGGTAAGCGCGATCCGGACGTAGTTGGCACCGGCCGGCCCGTAGAACTCCCCCGGAGCGACCAGGATTCCGCGCCCGGCGAGCTCGTTGACCGTGTCCCAGCACGACTCGTGCCGTGTCGCCCACAGGTACAAACCCGCACCGGTGTCGTCGACCACGAAACCGGCAGTGCGCAGGGCAGCGAGCAACGACGATCGTCGGGCCGCATAGATCCTGCGCTGCGCCGCGACGTGGTCGTCGTCGTCGAGCGCGGCCACCATCGCGGCCTGCACCGGCGAGGGCACGATCATCCCGGCGTGCTTGCGGAGGTCGAGCAGACGCCCGACAAGGTCCGGGTCACCGGCGATGAACCCGGCCCGATAGCCGGCCAGATTCGACCGCTTCGACAGCGAATGGACCGCGAGCACGCCGGCGTGCGAGCCGTCGCAGACCTCCGGTGACAACACCGAAACCGGGGGCTCACCGGCGTAGTACAGGTCCGCGTAGCACTCGTCGCTCGCGACGATCGTCCCGCGCTCGCGCGCCCAGTCGAGCACCTTGCGCAGGTGGTCGAACGGAAGAACCTTGCCCGTGGGGTTCGCGGGTGAGTTCAGCCACAGCAGGTCGATCCGACCGGGACCGAGCGCAAGCGTGGAGTCCACGGCCGTGGCAGTCGCCCCGGCGAGCCGCGCCCCGACGTCGTAGGTCGGATAGGCGAGCTCGGGGATGCCGACGCTGGTGGCCTCCAGCAGCGTCGGCAGCCAGGCGACCGCTTCCTTCGTGCCGATCACCGGGAGGACGGCCTCGGCGGCGAGCTCGGCGCCGAACCGCCGCCGCAGCCAGTTGACGATCGCCGCCCGCAACGGCGCCGAACCGGCAGTCAGCGGGTAGCCTGGCGCGTCGGCGGCAGCGGCAAGAGCGGCCCGGATGGGCTCCGGGGTCGGGTCGACCGGCGTACCGACCGAGAGGTCGACGATGCCGTCGGGGTGGGCCCGGGCGACCTCGGCGGCTGGTGCCAGCCGGTCCCAGGGAAAGTCGGGAAGCCGACCGGTCACTCGGCGGCTTTTTCTCCCATCGGCGGCAGCGCGGCGACGAAGGGGTGGTCCTTGTCGATCTTGCCGGTCTTCGAGGCGCCGCCCGGCGAACCGAGGTCTTCGAAGAACTCGACGTTCGCCTTGTAGAAGTCGCGCCACTGCTCGGGGACGTCGTCCTCGTAGTAGATGGCCTCGACCGGGCATACCGGCTCACACGCACCGCAGTCGACACACTCGTCAGGATGGATGTACAGCATCCGGCCACCCTCGTAGATGCAATCCACGGGGCATTCCTCGATGCAGGACTTGTCGAGCAGGTCAACACACGGCTCGGCAATGACGTAGGTCACGGTGCAATCCTCCCTGGCAGTGCCATATCAGCTTCTAGTATCGCCATCACCATCTGCCGATGCGAACCCGGGAGCCATCTGTGACCTCGGGAATGGCTGCGACACCACTGCCGGGTACGACGGTGACGCTTTCGGCGAGCACAGCTGTAGGGCAGATCGGCATCGTCGGCGTTGTTCTTGACGCAGACGAGTCGACCTGGACGATACGCCGCCGGGACGGTACCGCGAGCACCGTGGATGTGACGTCGATCACGGCGTGGCGGGTGGTGCCCCCCTCACGCGCGGCTTGGGCGAGCGTCGAGGAGGTCGAATCAATGGCCGCCCTGGGCTGGCGGGCGTTGGAGACGGCCCGGCTCGGCGATTGGCTGTTGCGGTCAAGCGGCGGATTCACCGCGCGGGCCAACTCCGCTCTGGCGCTGGGCGACCCGGGGATGGATGCCGAGGACGCTGTGGCGATGGTCCAGGAGTGGTACGCCGGTCGGGGCCAGCCGGCGCGGCTTCAGGTGCCCGATTCGACACTCGACCCGCAGGTAGCTCGGCGGTTGGACACGCACGGCTGGACGAGGTCCCCCGAAGTGCACGTCATGACCGCCGAGCTCGGTCATGTTCTCCAGGCCGCCGACCTCGGCGCCGCCACTGATCTTGAGCTGCGACTCGACCCGAAGCCGGACGCCGAGTGGCTGGCGTGCTACCGCCAGGATGGCGGACCGCTTCCCGAGGCGGCCCGGGCGGTGCTCACGAATCATCCGGCCGTCCAATTCGCCTCACTGCGCTCCGGCACGCAGGTTCTCGCGATCGCGCGGGTCACGGTCGATGGCAGGTGGGCCGGCGTGTTCGGGGTGGAGGTCACACCGGCCGCCCGTGGCCGCCGGCTCGGCGCGACCGTGACCGCCGGCGCGCTCCGGTGGGCCGGGCAGCAGGGCGCGCGACGTACCTATCTTCAGGTGCAGCAGGACAACGAACCCGCGCTGACGCTCTACGAGCGGCTGGGCTACACCCGCCACCACGGGTACCACTACCTCGCCGAGCCGGGCGCAAACCGCGTTTAGCGGGGCGCTAACGGCCTTGTCTGCGCGGCTCGGCGAGGTTAAGAACTGGTGGTGGCGGCCGCGCGGACGTCGGCCAGCCGGGCGTTGTCGATCACGAGGGCGGCCGGACCGTCGACAAGCCGCAGGGTCGCGAGCGCGGTCTCCCCGAAAGCGTTCTTCTGGCCGCTGGACAATGCCACCAAACCGATGACATGACCGCCGTGACCCTTCAACGGCATGGAGAGGAACGTCGCCATGTCTCGTTCGTCCTCCTCGCCGAGCAAGCCGTTCGGGTCGGCGAGACGCAGCTCGAGGTCGGCCACCGCAGCGGACGCGCCCGCGGCGGATGACAGTGCGTCGACCGCGGCGTTGAGCATCGAGGAGTACTGCGCCTGCGAGGTCTCCTGCGCGACCGCGACGTAGGCCGTGCGCTCCTCGAGCAGGAGCACCGAAGCCAGGTCGTAGTCGACAAACCGCCTGAGGACGTCGAGTACGCCGGCGACGGTCTGCTCGAAGCCGTGGGTCGTGGCCGCGAGCGAGGTGACCTCTGCGGCGACAGATGTCTCGAACAACTTGCGATCGAGCAGGTCGCAGACCCGGGAGAGCACGTCGTCGTCGGTGAGCTCGAGCGGGTCGGGACGCAACATCGGACGCCCGTTGGTGGCCGCGTTCGCGGCCTCGATCACGTCGCGGACCGCCGCCACCAGCTGCGGGGCCTCGAAGTCCTTCGTGAAGTAGCGGTCGGCACCGGTCTGGGCACCCCAGTACCGATCGCTCGCCGCGTCGAGAGAGGTGAGCAGAATGACCGGGATGTCTGCGGTCTGCCAGTCGTCCTTGAGCAGGCGCGCGGCGACATAGCCGGAGACCCGCGGCATCTGGACGTCAAGGACGACCGCATCCGGCATCGCCTGGAATACGGCCTGGACCGCCGACACTCCATCCTCGGCCGGGACGATGTCGAAACCTTCCTTGCTGAGCACGGAGGTCACAATCCGGCGCAGCGTCGGGCTGTCGTCGGCAATCACCACGGTGGGCATAGCTGGCTCCCTAACGTCCGACGAGACGACGTACCGTCTCGACAAGCTCGTCCTGGTCGAACTCGGTTTTCAACAGATAAGCGCTCGCGCCAGCGTCCAGACCCATCCGCTGGTCCTCCTCGCTGATTCGGCTCGTCATGATCACCACCGGCACCTGTTCCCAGCCGCGGGTCTGACGGATGGTCCGGGTGAGGGTGTAGCCGTCCATCCCCGGCATCTCGACGTCGGACACGACCAGGTCCGCCGGGGTGTCGGTCAGCCGGGACGCTCCCTCGGCACCGTCGACGGCGGTCGTGACCTCGTAGCCCGCGCCTTCGAGAATCGCCCGTTCGAGCTCACGGACACCGACCGAGTCCTCAACGACCAAGATCCGCGGGCGCCGCTGGACGGCCTCGGCCGAGCCGGTCGCGTCGCCGATCAGTGAGGCGTACGACGGCTTCCCGATCGGCCCTGTGTCGTCGGCGAGCTCGCGCAGGTCCACCAGGCACACCACGCTCCCGTCGCCGTCGATCGTTGCGCCGCTGATCACCGGTGGGCGGCCGAGAAAGGAGCCCAACTCCTTGACCACGAGTTCGAGCTCGCCTTCCAGCGCGTCGACTGCCCAGGCGACCTGACGATCGGCGTGGCGAACGACGACCGCTGCGCTGGGCGTCCCGGAGTCGATCCCGAGTGCGCTCCCGAGATCCAGGAGCGGCAGCGTCTCGTCGTGACGGACGACGACCGGGTTGCCGGCAAGGGAATGCACGACCGCGTTCTTCAGCGACAGCGACTCGACGATGCCCGGAACCGGCAAGGCGAAGCGCTCCGACCCCACCCGGGCCATGAGGCACCGCAACACGCCGAGGGTCACCGGCAGGGTCAACGTGAACGTCGTCCCCACGCCTGAGGTGCTTCGCAGTTCGACCAGCCCGCCGATGCCTTCCACCGCCGTGCGCACGACGTCGAGACCCACGCCTCGACCGGAGGCTTCGGTGACCTGCTCCGAGGTCGTGAAGCCCGGAAGGAACAGCACGTTGTGCAGAGCCTGTCCGGTCAAGGCCGAGTCCGGGAGCAGGACCCCGCGGGCAATCGCGCTCGCCCGCAGCTGCTCGTCGTCGATGCCCATCCCGTCATCGGAGACCTCGATCACGACCGTCCCACCGGACGCGCGCGCCGCGACCGTGACCGTGGCCTGACCTGGCTTTCCGTCCGCGATCCGATCGCCGGGCATCTCACAGCCGTGGTCAACCGCGTTGACGACGAGATGCTTGAGCGCATCCGAGACGCCGTCGAGCACTTGCTTGTCGAGCTCGACATCCTGCCCGACCAGAACCAGCCGTACGTCCTTGCCACTCGCGGCCGCGAGATCGCGGACGACCCGCGGCAGACCCGCGACAACGCGCCGGACCGGAACCATCGCGAGTCCCATCGCCCCGTCGCGGACCTCTGACAGGCGACCCTGGGCGTCGTCGGCCAGCTCGCGCAAGTCCCGGCAGGCGGCGACCATCTGGTCGTCGGAGGCCACGAGCCGGGTCAGGGCGACCGTTGCCTCGTCCGCGAGCTCAACGCCGACGAGATTTTCGCGCAAGACCCGCAACAGCCGAGAGCTTTCGGTGGCGACCTCATTGATCGCGCTGGTGGCTCGCTCGAGTCGGCGAGCATCGAGCTCGGCCTCACCAACCACGTCGATGAGCTCGTAGACCTTCGCCGTCGTCACCCGCACCGAGTCGCCGCCGCGGCGGGTCGCGTCATCAATCGTGTCGTCGTCATCAGCCATCACGGGAGTCCATTGCGGGACCGCGATCGGATCCTCGCCCTCCGTGGCACGGCTCAACGCATCGGCGAGCGCTGCCAGGTGCTCGTCCGAGACGGGCTCGTCCACCCCGGGCAGCGCGCCCGAGATGCCGTCGCACGAGGCGAGCAGCAGGTCGACCAGGTCGCGACGGACATCGAGGCGACCATCGCGCACGGCGCCGAGCAGATCCTCCGCATGATGGGCGACCGCGAGGACCTCGGCAAGGCCCATCATCCGGGCCGAGCCCTTCACGGTGTGCGCGTCGCGGAACAAGCTCACGACCACCTGGCGCGGCGACGGATGCGACTCGAGCGCCAGCAGCCCGGCCTGAAGCGAGGCAACGCGCTCTTCCACCTCGGCGCGGAACGTCGCGAGGAGCTCAGGGTCGTCGGCCCAGCCCGGCATCAGCGACCTCCCGGGCAGGGGCCAAGCAGCGTGGGTCCCACGTATGGACCATCGGCGCGGGTCACTCGACCCTGAACCTCGCGACGGCAGCGAGTAGCGAGTTCATCAGATCCCGTAGGCGCTCCGCTGAGTCAAGGTGCCCGCGGGTCGCGAAGGCCGCGACGTCGCTCGCACTGGTGACCGCGTGCATCGCCGACACCACCCCGTCGCTCGCCCCGCGCTGCTGTCGGGTCGCGCCGGTGATGTCGCGTGCGGCACTGGTCGTGTCATCGACCCGGCTGCTGATCTGGGCGAGGGACTCCTCGACGGCCACCTGCCGGGCGAGCCCGACCGACACCGCGGCAACCCCCTCCTTGCTGACCGCACCGGTCGCCGCCACTTCGTTTTCCAACTCGGTCACGATCCGGGCGATATCGGCGGTCGCGGCCCGAGCCTTCGTCGCCAAACCCGCGATCTCCTGAGCGACGGTGCCGAAACCGCCCGCGTCCTCGCCCACCCGTGCCGCTTCGATCGAGGCATTGACGGCGAGCATCGTCGTGCGGCGACCGAGCTCGTCGATCAGCCGGGTGGTCGTCGCGATCTTGGCGACCCGATCGTTGAGCCTGGTCGTGCGATCACCGAGCTCCTTGACCCGACGTCCGATGACCTCCATGGCCGCGGTGGACTTCGCCACCGACTGCACCCCGACGTCGACGTCCCGACGGGTCGAACCGGCGAAAGTGGCCACCCGTTCGGCGATCTCGGAGATCGTCGTCGCCGTTGCGGCAAGCTGCTCGATCGTGCTCGTCGTCTCGGACACCGCGGACGCCTGCTGATCCACCGCAGCCGCCTGGGACGCCGCCGTGGCCGCGAGCTCGCCGGCGTTGTCGGCAAGCTGATCAGCGACCCCGCTGAGCTGACGCACCAATCGCCGAAGCGACAGGACCATGTCGGCGAGGACCACGGCGAGGCTCGCCGTCGCCTGGTCGGCGGGGTCGTCGAGCACGGGCACCTTGGAGAGGTCTCCGTCGGCAACGGATCCCAACAAGTTGGCGAGACGTCCGACGTCGTCGATGAGCTCGACCCGTTGGCGGCGAGCCGACGACACCGCTTCATGGGCGCAGCTCGCGAGTGCCCCGGCAGCCCAGCCGAAGAGAGGAAGCGCGGGGAGGATGACCACCAGCCAACCGACGCCGTCGATGGTCAGGGTGTGCGAGACCACCGCAGCGGCGTACAGCCCGCAGCCAGCCAGCGCTCCCACCAGCAGGCCGAGGACGGGGCCGAGAACCGCTCCTGAGACCACCACGATTGGGAGGTAAAGCACCCAGGCGGGAGCCGCAACGCCGTCGGCATTGGCGACCACCCCGCTGGTCGCGACCAACAAGCCGATCATCATCACCGCACCGAGCACCCGCCGGCGCGCACCGCTGAGCGCGGTCGCCGCGTCCGGGTCGGTCACGAGTGCTGCCACGCCGACCGCGCACAAGGCCGCGCCCATCGCCCACGCGGTTACGGGTCGTGGGTTGATCTTGAGGGAGCCGTTGTCGATGCGGGCGGCAGCGACGGCACAGACGACGAGCAGCAGCAGACTTCCCACGGTCATCTGCTGCGCGACCTGGAGCACCCGCTTGGCGAAGTGAGTCGCCTTCGATTCGTCGTAGGAAGGGTCCGGTACCACGTCGCCGGCGGGCTCGGTGCCAACGACGGGCTCGATGCCCACCAGCTCGGCCAGGCGACGCTCGACGTCCACCGGCAAGGCGGTGGTCACCGGCATGACCTGGCGCGCGGCAGGTCGGGATGCCGGGGAGTCGAGCATGCTGTCGAGCACTGCCACCGGCCCCTTCGGCTCGTCGTCGCGACGCCGCCCGCGCGGACGAACCACCGCGCGCCGGCTCCGGAATGCGGCCTTCACCGCATCCCTGCAGTCATCGGACGCTTGGCCCGCGGTCTGGAGCCGGACGGGCGAACTGCCCCTACGCCGAACGGGTCATCCTCATCCGACCTGGCGGTCAGGCGACCTTGAACTGAGCGATGCTGGCCCGGAGCTCCGCGGCGAGGACGTTCAGCTGGCTGGCCGCGGCAGCGGCCTGCTGCGACCCGACGGCGTACTGCTGGGAAACGTCGGACACCTGGTTCATCGCGGCGACCACCTGGTCGGAGGCCGAACGCTGCTGCTGGGTCGCGACCGAGATCTCCTTGGCCGCGGTCGTCGTCTCGTCGACCATGCCGCTGATGCGCTCGAGGGCGTCCACCACCCCACGAGCGAGAACCGAGCCGGTGCGCACTTCCTTGGCCCCCTCCTCGCTGGCGATGATCGTCGCGTTCGTCTCGCTCTGGATCTCCCCCACGATGACCGCGATCTGCTTGGTCGAGTCCTGCGCTCGCTCCGCGAGCTTGCGCACTTCCGAGGCGACCACGGCGAAGCCGCGGCCGTGTTCGCCTGCGCGGGCCGATTCGATCGCCGCGTTGAGCGCGAGCAGGTTCGTCTGCTCGGACAGATCGTTGATCACCTCGAGGATGCGACCGATCTCCTGACTCTTCTCTCCCAGGCTGAGTGCCCGGGCGGCGATGGAGTCGACCCGGCCGGCAATCGTGTCCATGGCATCGACGCTCGACTGCACCGCGTGCCGACCCTCGTCCGCATGCCGCAAGGTATCCGCGGCGTACCGGGCGACCGCCTCGGAGGTTTCGGCGATCTGGGCCGCAGTCGCTGCAAGCTCCTCGATCGTCGACGTCGTCTCGCTGACCGCGTTGGACTGCTGCGACGCGGACGCTGCGTGTTCCTCGGCGGTCACGAGCAACTCACCTGCAGCTGTACCGATTTGCTCCCCACCCGAGCGAATCTGGGTCACCAGACCGCGCAGGTTGCCGACGGTGTGGGTGAACGCGTCGGTGAGCACTTCCAGCCCGGACGGCGAGCCGTCCCCGTCGACGGAGGCGGACAGGTCCCCGTCCGCGGCCTTCGCGAGCACCTGCGACAGGTCGGCGACCTTCGCCTGGAGCTCGTCGCGCTCGGACCGGGCGACCGCCCGCATGGCCCAGATCGACTGCGACAGCGCAGCGTTGAACCAGGTCAAGGCGGGGAAGATCGGGAGGACGAGCACCAGCCACGCGAGCGTGGTCGAGTCGACACTGCGAGCGATCGATGCCGCGATCACCAACGCGACCGAGGTCGCGATCCCGAGCACGACGGACTGCCACTGCCGCAACGTCGTCGCCGCGAACAGCAGACCGGGCAGGTAGAGGATCCAGAATGGCCCGCGCAGGCCGCCCGAAACTGCGACCGCCGCACTGACCGACAGGGTCGTGGACATGAGCAACAGAACGCGGTACGTCGTGATGTTGCGACGGAAGTGCGCGCTGGACTGCTGCAACCACGGCAACAGCGTCATGAAGGTCGCATTGACAATCCCGAGCCCTACCCACCAGAAGACCGCCCGGAGATTGACATCAACGCCGCTCGTGGGATGGCGATGCAGGACGATCGCGCCGATCACCGCGAGGAGACTGCCGACCCAGGTCGAAGCCGCGGCGACCCGGCTGAGCTTCTTGCTGAAGTCCACGACCAACCCTTTCCTGCGCCGGCACGGTTGTCTTCGGGTGATTCCGGCGGTCGCTGAAGCACCGCACGGTGCGACCCGCGCCACACTCGCCGGCCCGTCCGCCGCCGGAGAGGGCGTTAGGCCGAGCGTCGCCCCCGTGGCAGGCCATCGCGCAGACGCAGCACGGCGCCGACGTCGATGACGGCCACCGGCCCGTCCTGCCGCGGAACCTGGCCGCACAGGAGCGCCGCTCCCGCAGGGGCGCTCGCGGCCGGAAAGTCGGCGATGTCGGTCAGCGAGGTCGTTCCGTCGACCGAATCCACCAGCATGGCGACCGAGATCCCGCCCTCGCTCAGGACCAGGAGGCGGCCGTTGGCATCGACGGCACCCGACTCCGCGCCGAGCAGCGACCGGAGATCGAGCACCGGAAGGATCCGGCCACGCCAGTTAGCGACTCCCGCCATCCACGCCGGCAGACCGGGAACCCGGGTGACCCGCGGTGCGCGCCCGACCTCGGCGACGCTCGCGAGATCGACGGCAACTCTGCCTGCGCCCATCCGCACGACGATGGCGTCGGTGCTGATCGCGGCCTCGTCGGCCTCGTCGATCGCTGGCTCGGCGGCTAGGGCCGCGACATCGTGAGTCACTCTTGTGATGTCGGCGCTCTGCTCCGCGAGGTAAAGCACACAGTCGCGAACATCGCGAGCGCGCCGCCGACCAGACCGGCCCCGAGGGCTACTTCCCCGACCGTCACGATGCCCGGGTCGGCGGGGAGTCGACCCGGGACGACCACATCGCCTCCCGGCGAGACAAACATCAGGACCCCGACGGCGACAAACCAGCCGAGCAGGGGTGCCGCCGCGCCCGCGAGCGAACGCGTCCCGAGCCCGCCGAGCAGCCCGGCGAACAACGTGCCCCCGAAGGCGAGCACCGCCGACAATCCCTCGACCCCGCTCCAGATCCGCTGGGGCACGAGGAAGGTCTCGATTGCACCGAGGAGGACGCCGGCGACGAACAGAACGAGGTAGGTAAGGACCCGGATCGTCCGCTCCGCATCGATCGAACCCACTCGCAGAGGCTACGGCGACAGCCACCGGGCCGCTGGCGAGCCGATCAGGACGGCACGTGACCGAGATCGAGATCCTGGACGGCGGTCGCAGCGGCTTGCTCTGCGGCCCGCAGGTCGATGACCACGGGCGGGGGCCCGACCGCGCCGTCAAGGACCTCGTTGATCTCGTGCCCGATCAGTTCCTCGCGTTCGAGGAGGGCGTCACGAAGAGCGACGACGAGGTGCTGGTTGTCTTCCAGGGCACCCTTAACAAAGACCTTCTGCTCTTGGAGGAGCTCCTCCACGCGGCGACGGCCGTCGGCATCAGCGAGCACCCGGCCGACGAGGTTCGTATCGCTGAACGCGCTTCCCTGAACGGCCGCAAAAGACACGAGCTGCCCAGTCATCCCGGCCGCCCCGACCATCTGCGCGGCAACGTTAGTGGCATACAGCAGGTCACCCGCCGGACCCGTGGACACGTCTCCGAAGAAGATCTCCTCCGCGCACTGACCCGCCAACGCGATCCGCACGAGGGCGATCATGTCGCCGCGGGAGCGGGTGTACACCTCCTCGACATCTCCGTGGGCGAGCATGCCGAGAGCTTCGCGCCGCTTGATGATGGACAGGATCTCCAGCCGGCGGCTCGGGGCCATGAGGTACGCCGCGGTCGCGTGGCCCGCCTCGTGGGTGGCGATGAGTCGCCGCTCATAGTCGGTGTAGCCGACCGGCTGTCCGATCCCGACAGCGAGAACGAGGCGAGCGGACTCAACGTCCCGCCAGTTCATCTCGCGATCGTTCCGGCGGACCGCATTGACCAGCGCCTCGTCGAGCAGCTGCTCGATCTGAACCGGGGTGTAACCCTGCGTGACCGCCGCCAGCGCGTCCCTGCGCTCCGGGTCATCGAGCTCGCCGTGATGCGCGCGCTTGACCAGGAAGTGGTCGACGAGCGCCCTGCGACCGCGCTGGTCAGGCGGGCTGAACGTCAGCGCCCGATCGAAACGACCAGGACGGATCAGGGCCGGATCGAGCGCATCCGCCCGGTTGGTCGCGGCGATCATCAAGACGTTCGGCCGCTTCGGCTTCGGGACCGGGAGCTGGTGCTCGAGCGGCAACAGCTTGTTGAGATTGTTGACGCCTGCTCCCCAGAAGCGGTGCCATCCCATCGGCTCGTCGAACGACTGCAGCTGAACGAGAAGCTCGTTGACCACGCCGCCGACCCCCTCGGAGATGGCCTGGTTCTCGACCGGCCCACTCGCCGCCCGCAAGAACGAGGGCGGCAGAGTCGAGGGCATGGACGTGATCGATCCACAGCACTGCACCGACCGAAGGACGTCGGGCCGGACCGTCATGTTCATCCCGTTGCGTGTTCCACCGATCGCGTCGATCTCCTCGATGAAACCGATCGCTCCGCCTTCGGCGAGCGCCGTCTTGCGGAGAACCTTGAAGTACTTGCGGATCTTCGCGGCCGTCGCGCCGTAAAACATCGACTGGAACGACGTGCCCGAGACGAACAGAAACGGCACGCCCGCCTCGGCGGCCATCGCCTTCGCCGTGTGGGTCTTGCCGGTGCCGGGCAGACCTTCGAACAACAATCCCCGTCGCGCCGTACCACCCATCTCGGTAGAGAACGTCTGGTGGGCGAGGAAGAGGTTGATCGACCGGATCACCTCTTCCTTGACCGGGTCGATGCCCACGACGTCATCCAGGCGGACATCGATCTGCTCGGGGCGAAAGACGAGGTGCGGGGAGCGCCGCGACCACAGGAAAACGATCCCGTACGCGATCAACGCACCGCCGATGAAGATCAGCGGCCCCCACAGCAACCAGTTGATCGTGGGGAAGTTGAACACATCGAACGGCCGCCCATCGATGATCCGCCACCACAAGTACAGGGCGGGGATCCCGACGTAGGCCGCAACCCGCCACAGCCGCCTGCGGCGGGACGCTTCACGATTGCGTCCCACGTCTGCGGCCGACACCCCCAGCACGACGTCGCCCGCGGAAGACAGCAGAGAGGCCGATTCGGCGTAGGCCGCGGTGGGCGAGTGCTCCACGGAGCCTCCGATTTCGGAACAAACGTGCGTGGACTTCGGAGTCTGTCATCGCAGCATGGCCGAATCCCAGCCCGAGGAGTGAGGTTCACCCGATCGGGTTAACCAGACCTGCCCCCCTCCTGCCGACAAAAGCCACTCGCCCGTGGCTTGCCACCCGCGCACGGGTTCAGGCTCCGTCGAGCCCCGCAAACAGGTCGTCCTCCCAGCCGCTCGAGACTCCGAGGCGACCACTCGCCAGTCGATAGTGCTCGCGACCGAAGACCCCTTGGCCGACGTCGTTGGACAGCGCGAAGAAGTGTCCGGCGACCTCGATCTGGGTCGGGTAGGCGCGCATCGCGTCCAGCTTGCGGCTCAGGTAATCGCGGGCATCGATCTCGGTGGTGACGATGTCGTCGGCGACGCCGAACCCCATCTCCTCCGGCTCGGTCACGCCGAACGGCGTCTGCTCGCCCATCTCCTTCAGTGCCACAAATGCCGTCCGCAGTACCGACATGGGCACGACCGTCTCGTAAAGCTTCGCGGGCGACCAGGGCGAGCCGACCTCGGGATAGCGCCCCGGATCGGCCGCCGCAGCGATGGCGCCGACAGTGACCCGGTGAGCCTGGATGTGGTCGGGGTGGCCGTACCCACCGTTGTCGTCGTAGGTGATCACGACTTGGGGGCGGACCTCGCGGATGACCGCCACCATCTCAGCGATGGCCTCATCGAGGTCCGCCTGCCAAAAGCAGGACGGATTGTCGTTGCTCGAGACACCCATCATCCCGGAGTCACGCCACCTTCCGGGACCTCCTAGCCAGCGAGCATCGGTCACCCCGAGCGCAGCCATCGCGGCCGCCCGCTCGGCGATCCGATGTTCACCGAGGCGATCCTCGCCATCGGCGGCGAGGTGCGCGAGCTCGGGGACGAGGACCTCACCCTCCTCGCCGAGCGTGCAGGTCACGAGGGTGACCTGGGCACCCTCCGCGGAGTACTTCGCCATCGTCGCCCCGGTGGCGATCGTCTCGTCATCGGGATGGGCGTGAACCAGCAGCAGGCGCCGTCCGATCCCCGAAGGTGTCACCGGGCCAGGCTAGTCAAGCGCGAGGACGAGGGTGATGCTGTGTGGCGTCGTCCGAAGGACCGAGGAGGAGCCATGCGGACTCTGTTGACCGACACCGAACTCGCAGCCGCCCTGACCGCTCTCAACGGCTGGTCGGGCGACCAGCAGGCAATCACGAGGACAGTCGCGATCAACGAAGATGCGCTGGCCGGGTTCACGTCCCGCCTCGAGGAGATCGCGCGGGAGATGAATCACGACCCCGAGCTCGCGCGACCCGACGACAGCACGCTGACGATCACCATGACGACCCACTCGGCCGGCGGGGTGACCGAACTTGATGTGGCCTATGCGGCGAGAGTCGACGCACTGATCGACGACTGACGGGCGATCAGCAAGGGAACCGTATGCGCCTCGCTGCACCGGATTGGCGAAGCAGTAGCCGACGAGGGAACGGCGACGTACGATTCCTCGGTCCGAGCACTCCGCGACCAGGGGAGGCGGCATGCAAGCCTGGCGAATCGTGACCATCGGCAGTGCTGTAACGATCGCGCTGCTCAGCGGCGGGACCGGGGTCGCGTCGGGCGGTGAGTCGCACGCCCCGTCCTCGCACACCGCGAAGCATCAGACCGGTCGCCTCTACCTCAACAGCACGACGATCAAAGTCCGGAGTTCGAACGGCACCAGGTTGCGCCTGGCCATCAACGGGAGCGGACAGAAGGGCGCCACCTCCTCGGACCTCAACGTCACCCTGTCGAGCGGACCAGCCCAGGGCTTGGGGGAGACACACATCTGGCAGTTCCAGCTGCCGAAGTCGGGCGTCGTGTACAGCAGCAAAACCGGCCGCGGTCACCTTGCATCGAAGAAGAAGCTGCGAGCGTTCGGCACCGTCAGCCTCGCATTCAAGAAGGGCTCACAGCACACCTCCAAGTGCGTCGACGGAACCGCGCCGAACAACGTCAACACCGACGTCACCGGGCGGCTATCGGGCAAGGTGTTCTTCAACACCAAGTCTCACGGGTGGGGTTCGGTCGGGTCGCGCAAGCACCCGATCCACTTCCCGGGTCACAGCCATCTCACGATGAGCGGTACCGGATGTCCGGCCGGCTACGGAAGCGCCGCGTCGTGCAGCAAGGAGATCTACTGGGACTCGCCATACGTCCCGGGCAGCACGGTGACGTTCAGTGGTAGGGCGTCCACATCCGGCAAGAAGCAATCCACCATCTCGGCCAGTGACTATCTTCAGTTGCCAAAACCGGTCGGTGCCTCCCGTGACGACTTCCTCGTGACGAAGGCGCCGACGCCAACCAGGCACGGCGGGACCCTCCACATCAAGACCTCCGGAAAAGTGATCACCGGATCGGCGACGATCGCGAACGCCACCTCACAGCCCGACAACTACAAGTGCAAGCTCGGTGGCAAGACCAAGCACGAGAAGACGAAGTACTACTCGGGCGCCTGGACAAGCACGGACCTCACCGCTCACTTCCGGGTCCTCGGTGACGTCACGCCGCCATCCACGACCGGCACCGGTTCCTTCTCCGTCGAGACGTACTGATCCTCCTGCGCCGGATCGCTGGTGCGGCGCCTACCAGCGCGGCTTCCGACGCCTACCCGTGCCGGAATTCGACGACGTCGCCATCGGCCATGACATAGTCCTTGCCTTCGACCCGCGCCTTCCCGGCGGCTCGGGCCGCACCAATCGAGCCGGCCGCGACGAGATCGTCGTAGGAGACGATCTCGGCCTTGATGAACTTCTGCTGGAAGTCACTGTGGATGACCCCGGCCGCCTCGGGTGCGGTCGCGCCCTTCGTGATGGTCCACGCCCGCGACTCCTTCGGCCCTGCGGTGAGGAAGGTCTGCAGGCCAAGAGTGGCGAAGCCCACCCGGGCGAGGGTCGCGAGGCCCGACTCGTGCTGGCCGTACTCCGCCAGCAACTCCGCGGCATCAGCGGGATCCAGCCCGATCAACTCCGCCTCGAGCTTCGCGCTCACAAACACCGCCGGAGCCGGCGCAACAAGATCCGCCAGTTTGGTGCGCAGGTCGTCGTCGCCGAGGTCGGTGTCGTCGAGGTTGAAGGCGTAGATGAACGGCTTGCCGGTCAACAGGAACGACTCACGAAGCGCGTCGCGATCAAGGGTGGGATCGCTCGAGATCGGCCGCCCGTCGTCGAGCACCGAACGGGCCGCCTGCACGGCGGCAAGCTCCGCTCGCCGCTCCGGTTTCATTCGTGCCTCGCGCTCGAGCTTCGCCAGGCGCGTGTCGATCGACTGAAGGTCGGCAAGCACGAGTTCGGTGTTGATGGTCGCGATGTCCTCGGCGGGATCGACCTGCCCCTCGACGTGGGTCACGTCAGCGTCGGCGAAGACCCGCACGACCTGGCAGATCGCGTCCGCTTCGCGAATGTTCGCGAGGAACTTGTTACCGAGTCCCTGTCCCTCGCTCGCCCCGCGCACGATGCCGGCGATGTCGACGAACGTCACGGTGGCGGGCACGATCTTGACCGACTCGAACATCGTCCCGAGCACGTCGAGCCGGGGGTCCGGGACGTTCACCACGCCGACGTTCGGGTCGATCGTCGCGAACGGGTAGTTCGCGGCCAGGACGTCGTTCTCGGTCAGGGCGTTGAACAGCGTGGACTTGCCCACGTTCGGCAGCCCGACGATCCCGATCGAAAGTCCCATGTCCTCCATTGTCGGGTACCCCGACGAGGAGGTCGCCTGGGCGCGGCATCCGAAAACTGTCCCACCTGCGCGCCACGATGAGTCCATGAACCTTGCCGGCGTTCTCATCGCACTCATCACGCTCGCCGCAGGGGTCGCCGCCGGCTGGGCGCTGGCGGCCGCCCGCCACGCGACCGTCAACACCAGCGCGGTCACCGACGCAACCCGGGCGCGAGTCGAGCGCGACGCGGCCGTCGCCGCCGAGGAGCGCGTCCGCGCCGAGCGAGAAACGCTGGCCGACCGGCTGCGCCGGGCGGAGCTCGCGGCCCAGGATGCGACGACTCGGCTCGAACAGCTGCAGCAGACCGACGAGCACCTCAAGGCCACCGAGGCCCAGCTCAAGGACACATTCGCGCGGATGTCCAGCGAGGCGCTGGCGAAGAGCAACACGCAGTTCCTCGAGATGGCCGACAGCAGGTTCAAACAAGCCGGAGCGCCGTTGAACGAGACCCTCGCAAAGGTCGAACGTCAGCTCGGCGAGATCGAACGCAACCGGGTCGGCGCCCAGGAGGCACTCAAGCAGCAGATCGAGTTCGTCCGCGCGACCGGCGAGGCCCTGCGGTCTGAGACCGCCACCCTCGTCAGCGCGCTGCGCAAGCCGCAGGCTCGAGGCCGCTGGGGCGAGTTGCAGTTGCGGCGCTGCTTGGAGCTTGCGGGGATGACCGCGCGCTGCGACTTCTACGAGCAGGAGTCGGTCTCCACCGACGACGGCCCGCTCCGGCCCGACGTCCTGGTCCGGATGGCCGACGACAAAACCATCGTCATCGATTCCAAGGTGACGCTGTCGGCGTACCTCGAGGCCTACGACGCGACCGACGATGGCCTCCGCGACGAGCGACTGATCGCCCACGCCCGGCACCTTCGCAAGCACGTCAATGACCTCGCCGCCAAGTCGTACTGGGCGCAGTTCTCGCCCTCGCCCGAGTTCGTCGTGCTGTTCGTTCCGGGTGACGTCTTCCTCGCCGCCGCTTTGGATAACGACCCGGAGCTGCTCGACTACGCGTTCGAGAAGAAGATCCATATCGCCACGCCCACCACGCTGATCTCCAGTCTGCGGACGATTGCCTACACCTGGCAGCAGCAAGCTCTGGCGGACAACGCGCAACAGGTCTTCGACCTCGGCAAGGAGCTGTATTCGCGCCTCGGCACGTTCGGCGGGCACATGGACAAGCTGGGACGATCGCTGACGAGCGCGGTCAAGACCTACAACGACTCCGTCGGTTCGCTCGAGCGCAAGGTGCTCTCGGCGGCTCGCCGGCTGAACGACCTCGACTTTGCCTCTGAGCCACTGCCGGTCAACGCGCCGATCGAGGAGCCGGTCCGCATGCTTGCCGCGGCCGAGCTCGTGAGCTCGGCCGAGCAGTCCCGCTCGGTGGTCGCGCTGCCATCCGCGGAGGCACCCACTGCGCCCACCGGTGAGAAACCGGGCGTTTTCGCGCAGAAAACGGCCGACTTCTGACAGTTGGGCGAAGGGTGCGACAGGTCAGACGACGGGGCGGTCTTTGCGGAGTTCGTGCGGGAGCGCGAAAACCAGGCGCTCCTCCACCGAGGTGACTTCCTCGACGTCGCCGTAGCCGCGCTCTGCCAGCCAGGCGAGCACCTCCGACACGAGCGACTCCGGCACCGAGGCGCCACTAGTGACGCCAACGGTCCACGCACCATCGAGCCAACGCTCGTCGATGTGACTGATGTCGTCGACCAGGTACGCCGCACCCGCGCCGCTCCCCACCGCGACCTCGACCAGCCGGACCGAGTTCGACGAGTTCGCCGACCCGACGACGAGAACGAGGTCGGACTGCGCGGCAATGACCTTCACCGCGACCTGACGGTTCTGGGTGGCGTAGCAGATGTCGTCGCTCGGGGGGTCGATGAGGAGCGGGAAGCGCTCGCGTAGAGCATCGACGGTATCCCTGGTCTCATCGACGGACAGCGTGGTCTGCGACAACCAGGCGACCCTCGACGGATCGCGGATCTCGAGCCCGGCCACGCCTTGCGGACCATCGACAAGGTGGACCCGGTCGGGCGCCTCGCCGGTGGTGCCGACCACCTCCTCGTGCCCCTCGTGGCCGATCAGCAGGATGTCGACGTCCTCGCGAGCAAATCGTCGCGCCTCCGCGTGCACCTTCGTCACGAGCGGGCAGGTCGCATCGATCGTGTGCAGGCCGCGGGCGGCGGCCTCCTCGTGCACGGTGGGGGCAACGCCGTGGGCGGAGAAGACCACGACCGCGCCCTCGGGGACCTCGTCGGTCTCTTCGACGAACACCGCACCGCGCTCCTCCAACGAGGAGACCACGTGCGAGTTGTGCACGATCTGCTTGCGCACGTAGACCGGCTCGCCGTAGCGCTCGAGGGCCTGCTCGACGGTCTGAACGGCTCGGTCCACCCCGGCGCAGTAGCCCCGGGGCGCGGCGAGCAGGACCCGCCGAGTCGCGTCCGTGCCTGCATGCGCCACCCAACCATCGTAGGTTGGCGGCCATGCCGTTGGAGTCAAGCGCGGAGGCGCCGCTACCGGTCCGTACCGTCGCCCGGGCCATCGGGGAGTGGATCGGACGGCTGGGCCAGGTGTGGGTGGAAGGTCAGGTGACCCAGGTCACCCGCCGACCCGGGCAGGCGACCGCGTTCCTCGTCCTGCGAGATACCGCCGCCGAGATGTCGCTCCAGGTCAGCTGCCGGGCCCAGATGCTCGAGGAGCTCACCCCACCGTTGTCCGACGGGGCCCGGATCGTCGTTCTGGGGCAACCGCAGTACTACGCCCAGCGCGGCTCACTGTCCTTCGTGGCCCGTGATATCCGTCCGGTCGGCATCGGTGCCCTGCTCGCCCGTCTCGAGGAGCTACGCCGGGTGCTCGCGGCCGAGGGCTTGTTCGCCCCGGAACGCAAGAAGCCGCTGCCGTTCCTTCCCCGGCGAGTGGGCCTCATTACCGGTCGTGCAAGCGCCGCGGAGCGCGACGTGGTGGACAACGCCCGCCGGCGCACCCCCGGTGTCCAGTTCGCCATCGAGAACGTCGCCGTCCAGGGCGGGTACGCCGTGACCCAGGTGATCGAGGCACTAGGCCGGCTCGACCGAGCCGGCGACGTCGACGTGATCGTCATCGCGCGCGGCGGTGGCTCGCTCGAGGACCTGCTGCCGTTCTCCGACGAGGCGCTCGTGCGCGCGGTGGCAGCCACCGTGACCCCGGTCGTGACCGCGATCGGTCACGAAACCGACGTGCCGCTCGTCGACCACGCGGCCGACCGGCGCGCCTCGACCCCGACCGACGCAGCGAAGCTCGTGGTACCCGACGTCCGGGAAGAGGTCGCGCGCATCGACGCGTTGCGCGAGCGCGCCCGGCGTCAGGTGCTCGCGCGGCTCGACCAGGACCGCGATCAGCTCACCGCGCTGCGGACCCGCCCGGCACTGGCAGACCCGTTCGGCGTCCTCACCTCCTGGCGGGTCGAAATCGAGGCGTTCCGCGAGCGAGCTCGACGCGCGACTCTCGGCGCACTGACCGTAGCCACCGGCGAGGTGGCTTCTCTGCGCGCACAGGTCGGAGCGCTCTCGCCCCAAGGGACCCTCGATCGCGGGTACGCCGTGATCCAGCGCACTGACGGAACGATCGCAAGCGACGCGAACCAGATCGACGTGGGCGAGCACGTGACCGCGCGGCTCGCCCGCGGCCGGCTGAGCTTGGTCGTCGAGGAGGCCCGACGATGAACGACGAGGCGGCACCGAGCTACGAGGAGGCCCGGGAGGAGCTTCTCGCCGTCGTTCGCCGACTGGAGGCCGGCGGCGCATCCCTCGAGGAGTCCCTGGCGCTGTGGGAACGCGGCGAGGCGCTCGCGACGATCTGCGAACGGCTTCTCGACGGCGCGCGTACCAGACTCGAAGCGGCCCGTCCTGAGGTCGAGAACGCCGCCACGGAGGTGGACGAAGACTCCTAGCTCAACGACCCGGCAAGGGTCCGGAGCTGGTCGACGGTCGCGCTGCCGGTGACGATCACGGTCACCGGCCCGACGGCGCGGGACAGCGCGTACTCGCCGTCGTTGGACATTCGGCCCGACCAGCGCGTCCCGCCGATCCGAACGGTGCCGCTGCTCGCCGTACCCGCCGCACCGAGCGTCGCCCGGATGAACTGCGTGGACGGCGTGACACTCTCCTCAAGACCGGCGTACTTTGCGCCCGGCGCCGAGAACCCGATCCTGAGATGCTCCGCGCGAGCCGGCCCGGTAAGCGTCGCTGCCGTGGGCTTCCAGCCCGGCAGGGCGTGGAGGTCCGGCACCAGCGCGCTCTCTCCGGTTACCTCGTGGAAGCCTGTCAGATAGTCACTGATGTCGACTGCAGGGTATTTATCCCGACTGCTCGGGTGCACCAGAGCGGGTACGAAGATCAGCATCGCCGCAATGATGAGCACGATCAGGCCGAGCGAGCGGACCATGTCCATCACCGTCTCGCTTCCGCGCCTGCTCACAGGCGGATCCGAAGCGCGGGCCGGCTCAGTGGTGGTCACGGATCCGAACCATCTCATCCAGGGTCGCGACGCACTCGTCCGCGGTCGAGAAGAAGTGTGGACCGACCCGGATCCCTCCGCCGGGGCGGAAGTCGACGATAAAGCCACGTTCGATCAGCATCTCGTGGACCCGCTGAGCATCGGCGACGTCGAGCGTCACGTGGCCACCCCGCCGGCTCGACTCGAGCGGTGAGCGCACCCCGATCCCCCGGGCTAGCGCGCCGTCGACGAGCAGCTGGGTCAAGTACTGCGAACGCCGCCGGATCCGATCGATCCCGACGTCGAGCACGCCCTGATAACCCGGCGCGGCGGCGTAGGCGGCGGGGACGTTCGGCGTACCGCCGGCGAACCGGGCGATCCCCGGCGCGTAAGCGATCTCGGCCCACTCGAAGTCGAAGGGCCGCTCGTGAGAGATCCACCCGACGGCGCTCGGTCGGAGCGAATCGAGGAGGTCCGGCCGAACGTAGAGCCAGCCGTTCCCGGGGCCGCCGCAGAGGAACTTCACCGACCCGCCGACGCACACGTCGATGCCACGGGAGTGCACGTCGATCGGCAGAGTCCCGGCGGCCTGGTAGGCGTCGACGATTACGAGCGTGTCGTGCACGAGCGCCGCCTGTTGTATCTCGGTGAGGTCCAGCAACGCCGAGGTTCTGAACTGCACAAGGCTCACCGACACCACGTTCGTCCGGTGGTCGATCGCGGCCGCGACCTTCGACGCGTCGATGCTGTGACCATCCGCCTCGTAGGGAACGACCACGAGCTCACCGCCGTGGCGACGGCAGTACTCGGTCCACAGGTAGTGCGTTCCCGGCCAATCGGCGGCCGTCGTCACCACCCGGTTTCGGGCCGGGGTGAACTCGACGCAGGACACCACTGCCGCCAACGCGTCAGCGACGCTTTGCCGCAGGATCGTCGTCCCGCCCGGCGCCCCGATCACTTCACCCACGAGGTCCGCGACCCGACCCATCTCCGGGAACCAGGTGTCCCACGCCCCGACTCCATCCCCGTCCCACAGATCGGCGTACTCGGTGAGGCGAGTGCGGGTGTCGCGGTGCATGGCCCCGAGGGAGTTGTTGATGAGGTACGCCGAGGAGCGCGCGAGGATCGGGTAGTTCGCCCGCAGCCTCACCAGATCGTCGTGCACGCAGACCAGTGTGCCGGGCAACCGGACGGCAATGTCCGAAATCCGCCAGAAGTCGTCGGGGTGAGCGGGCACGATGGTTGCATGCACGCCGACCATGAGAGCTGTTACCGGGCCGTCGCCAGCCGCGATGCCCGCTTCGACGGCCGGTTCGTGACCGCGGTGCGCACCACGGGAATCTACTGCCGGCCGTCCTGCCCTGCGCAGACCCCGAAACGCGAGAACGTCAACTTCTACCCCTCGGCCGCGGCAGCGGTCGCAGCCGGGTTTCGCGCCTGCAAACGGTGCCGACCGGAGGCAGCGCCGGGCTCCCGAGACTGGGACGTCCGCGGCGACCTCGCCGCCCGGGCCTTACGGGCAATCGCCGCGGGGGCGATCGATCACGACGGGGGCGTTCCCGCCCTCGCCGCGTCGTTGCACGTGAGCGAACGGCACCTGCACCGGGTCCTGGTGGCCGAGGTCGGCGCCGGTCCGCTCGCCCTCGCCCGCACCCGTCGGGCGCAGACCGCCCGCTTGTTGCTCGACGCGACCGCGTTGCCGGTCGCGGAGGTCGCGTTCACTGCGGGCTTCGCCAGCGTCCGGCAGTTCAACGACACGATCCGCGAGCAGTTCGGGATGACTCCGCGCGAAATCCGGCGGCGGACGCCGGAGCCGCTCGCAGCGAGCGGGACCCTCACGCTGCGGCTCGCCGTCCGAGCGCCGTACGCAACCAGACCGACGCTCGACTGGCTTGCTCGCCATCTCGTGCCTGGTCTGGAACAGCTCGACGGGACGACGTACCGGCGCGCGCTCGCCACTGGGGCGATGGTCGCGCTCGACCTCACTCCCGAGGCGGCCTCCCTGACGACCGCGATCGAGGACGTCCGGACCCTTCCCGACACCGTCGCCCGAAGTCGGCGGATGCTCGATGCCGACGCCGACCCGCACGCCGTCGACGCCACCCTGGCCACGGATCCCGCCCTCGCGGCGTTGGTGGCAGCCCGGCCGGGCCTTCGCGTGCCCGGTGCGGCCGACGGGTTCGAGGTCCTCATCCGCACGGTGCTTGCTCAACAGGTCTCACTCGCCGCCGCCAACACCTTCGCTCGCCGCCTGGTCGACGTCTATGGAAAGCCGCTCGACGCACCCGTCGGCACCGTGACCGCACGGTTCCCCGAGGCCACGACCCTCGCCGATGCGTCGTACGCGGGAGTCGGGCTGACGGGCAGCCGGATCGCCGCTGTGCGGGCCGCTGCCGAGGCGATCGCCTCCGGCCGGCTGACCCTCGACCCGAGCGCGGACCGCGAGCACGTCCGGGCGGCCCTGCTCGCCATCCCAGGTGTCGGGCCGTGGACCGCGGAGTACGTCGCGATGCGGGCGCTCGGCGACCCGGACGCGTTTCCGTTGGCCGATCTGGTGCTGCGACGACGCGTCACCGACCTCGGCCTTGATCCCGACCGCTGGCGACCGTGGCGCGCCTATGCCGCGATGCATCTGTGGGTGGACCACCTGAGCGAACAGGAGCATTCCCGATGACCCTCCACGCGACCACACTCCGCACTCCGGCGGGTGACCTCTCCCTGATCGCACGCGACGACGTGCTGATCGCGGCAGGATTCGCCCCGATCGGCGAGCTCGCGGATCGACTGCCCGACGAGCGGCTCGAGAAGTTCCAGGATCTCGGCGGGCTCTCCGCAGGTGTACAGGGCTATCTCGACGGCGATCTGGGAGCGATCGACGACCTGCCGACGTCGCAGCCGGGCGGTGCCTTTGCCCAGGCCGCGTGGAAGGTCATGCGTGCGGTTCCACCGGGCGAGACGATCACCTACGCCGAGCTGGCCGGTCGCGCGGGCAGCCCGAACGCGACCCGCGCGGCCGGAAGCGCCTGCGCCCGCAACCTGATCGCTCCCATCGTCCCCTGCCACCGCGTCGTCCGGACCGGGGGTGGCCTCGGTGGCTACTACTACGGCTTGCCGACCAAGCGGTGGCTGCTCGCGCACGAGCGCCGTTGCGGGCTTCGTAGGCTTGAGGCATGACGGACTTCGCGTTCACCGACCTGCTGCCCACCGGTCCGACCGATACGCCGTTTCGATTGGTTACCGACAGCGGCATCTCAGTCGTCGACGGTGCCGGACGCGAGTTCGTCACCGTGGAACCCGAAGTTCTCACCCTGCTGGCCCGGGAGGCGATGCGGGACATCGCTCACCTGCTGCGACCCGGTCACCTCGCCCAGCTACGGTTGATCCTCGATGACCCCGAGGCCTCGCCCAACGACCGGTTCGTCGCGCTCGATCTGCTGAAGAACGCCGCAATCGCCGCCGGCGGGATCCTCCCGATGTGCCAGGACACCGGGACCGCAATCATCCTGGGCAAGCGCGGCCAGCAGGTGCTGACCGACGGTCGCGACGACGAGCATCTGGCCCGCGGCGTCTTCGACGCCTACACCCAGCTGAACCTGCGCTATTCCCAGCTTGCACCGCTCACGATGTGGGAGGAGAAGAACACCGGCACCAACCTGCCGGCCCAGATCGAGCTCTACGCGACCCCCGGTGACGCCTACACCTTCCTGTTCATGGCAAAGGGCGGCGGCAGCGCCAACAAGTCGTTCCTGTTCCAGGAGACCAAAGCAGTGCTGAATCCCGAGCGAATGCTCACCTTCCTGGAGGAGAAGATCCGCTCCCTCGGCACCGCAGCCTGCCCGCCGTACCACCTTGCGATCGTGGTCGGCGGCACCAGTGCGGAGCACGCACTCAAGACGGCGAAGCTCGCGAGCGCGCGCTACCTCGACACGCTGCCGCCGGCCGGCAGCCCGACCGGCCACGGGTTCCGAGACCTCGAACTCGAGGCCCAGGTGCTCGAGCTGACCCGCCGCATCGGCATCGGTGCGCAGTTCGGCGGCAAGTACTTCTGCCACGACGTGCGCGTCGTCCGCCTCCCCCGCCACGGCGCGAGCTGCCCGGTGGCGATCGCCGTGTCCTGCTCGGCAGACCGGCAGGCGGTCGCGAAGATCAACCGCGACGGCGCCTGGCTGGAAGAGCTCGAGCGTGACCCGGCCCACTACCTTCCGGACGTCACGAACGACGATCTCGACGGCGAGGTCGTTCACCTCGATCTCACGCGGCCGATGGACGAGCTCCGGGCGGAGTTGACGAAGCTCGCGGTCAAGACTCGCTTGTCCCTGACCGGCACGCTCGTCGTCGCCCGCGACATCGCACACGCGAAGATCAAAGAACGCCTCGACGCCGGTGAGCCGATGCCCGACTATTTGCGCGACCACCCCGTGTACTACGCCGGGCCGGCGAAGACCCCGGCCGGATACGCAAGCGGCTCGTTCGGGCCGACGACCGCCGGCCGCATGGACTCCTATGTCGAGCAGTTCCAGGCGGCTGGAGGATCTCTGGTGATGCTCGCGAAGGGCAACCGGTCCAAACAGGTCACCGACGCCTGCAAGCGCCACGGCGGCTTCTACCTGGGGTCCGTCGGCGGGCCGGCGGCGCGGCTGGCTCAGGACTGCATCCGCAAGGTCGACGTCATCGAGTATCCCGAGCTCGGGATGGAGGCGGTCTGGCGGATCGATGTAGCGGACTTTCCGGCATTCGTCGTGGTCGACGACAAAGGCAACGACTTCTTCGCCGACACCACCGGTCCGCTGTTGTCCATCGGCACCTCCTGAGGCCGGCGCACCCGCGATGGAGCTCGCCGAGATCCTGCGACGCCGGCGCATGGTGCGGCACTACCTCGACGAACCACTCGACGCCTCGGTCGTCGACCGGATCGTCGCGGCCGGCCTGCGGGCGCCGTCGGCCGGGTACTCCCAGGGCTACGCGTTCCTTGTCCTCGAGGACACGAGCGATCGAGCCCGCTTTTGGGACGTGACCAGCGTTGCGCAGGAGACCGCGAGCTGGTCGCCGGAGACGCGAGCCGGAGTCATGCGCGCACCCCTGATCGTGGTGGCGCTGTCGTGCAAGCGGATCTACCTCGAGCGCTACGCAAGAGCCGACAAGAGCTGGACCGACCGCGACGAGAACCGCTGGCCGGTGCCGTTCTGGCACATCGACACCGGCATGGCCGCGCTGCTGATGCTCCTCCAGGCGATCGATGAGGGGCTCGGCGCGCTCTTCATCGGGATGGCACCTGCGGTTATCCCGGCATTTCGGGAGGCGTTCGGGGTGCCCGTCGACCACGACGTCGTGGGCGTCGTCTGCGCCGGGCACCCCGACCCGACAGTCCCGCCACGCGACCTGGCCGACCGGCGCCGGGGCGCGAACGAGGTCGTCCACCGCTCCCGCTGGTAACGCCCGACATCATCAAGACATGTAAAGGTGGCAGACTCGCACCATGACCGACGCGACCGTGCCCGACCCGCTGCACGTCGGTGTCGAGGCTCCGGACCGTAACCTCGCCCTGGAACTCGTCCGGGTCACCGAGGCCGCAGCGATGGCCGCCGGTCGATGGGTGGGTCGGGGAGACAAGAACGGTGCCGACCAGGCGGCGGTCAACGCCATGCGACAGCTCGTGTCGACCGTGTCGATGAAAGGCGTTGTCGTCATCGGGGAGGGCGAGAAGGACGAAGCGCCGATGCTCTTCAACGGCGAGGAGGTGGGCGACGGGAACGGCCCCGACTGCGATGTCGCCGTCGATCCTGTCGACGGCACGACGCTGACGGCGAAGGGGATGAGCAACGCGATCTCGGTGATGGCGGTCGCCGACCGAGGCGCGATGTACGACCCGTCGGCCCTGTTCTACATGGAGAAGCTGGTGACGGGACCCGCCGCAGCCGGCGTGGTCGATATCGAGGCGCCCGCCGAGCACAACGTCCAGGCGGTGGCGAAGGCCAAGGGCTGCGCACCGGAGGACGTCACGGTGATCGTGCTCGACCGTCCCCGCCACGCCGACCTCGTCAACGAGATCCGGCAAGCCGGCGCCCGGATCCGCTTCATCGCGGACGGTGACGTCGCGGCGGCGATCATGGCTGCCCGCGACGGCACGGGGGTCGATCTCCTGCTCGGGGTCGGGGGAACGCCCGAGGGAATCATTGCCGCCAGCGCGCTCAAGTGCCTCGGCGGTGTGATCCTCGGCAAGCTGTGGCCACGTAACGACGAGGAGAGGCAGCGTGCGATTGACGCCGGTCATGACCTCGACCGGGTGCTGTCCACCGACGATCTCGTGAACGGCGACAACGTCTTCTTCGTCGCGACGGGGGTCACCGACGGCGAGCTGCTGGAAGGAGTGCGCTACCGCGCGGGCGGTGCGACCACGCACTCACTGGTGATGCGTTCGAAGAGTGGCACGATCCGCTCGATCTACAGCGATCACTCGTTGACCAAATTGCGTGCTTACAGCTCGGTCGACTTCGAACGAGCCGGCTGAGCAGGTCGTGCCCAGGTTGTAGTCCTGCCTGGCTCCAGTGTCCCGCCCCCGGCGTCGCCGGAATCGCATCCGGAGTCCGGCTGGGAAACAATGGCTCATGGCCAACGACGGAATGCGTTCCGAGCACGACTCGATGGGCGTGGTGCTCGTTCCCGCCACCGCGCTCTGGCAGGCCCAGACCCAGCGTGCGATCGAGAACTTCCCGCTGTCGGGCGTGACCGTCGATCCCGCCTTGATCGCCGCGCTCGGCGCGATCAAAGCCGCGGCGGCGAGCGCCAACGCCGACCTTGGCGTCCTGGACCGGGAGGTCGCCGACGCGGTCGAAGCGGCCGCCGAGGAAGTCGCCGCCGGGGAACACGACGACGCATTCCCGGTCGACGTCTTCCAGACCGGCTCCGGGACCTCGACCAACATGAACGCCAACGAGGTGATCGCGACCCTGGCCGCCCGCACACTCGGGCGCTCGGTTCACCCCAACGACGACGTCAACGCGTCACAGTCGTCCAACGACGTCTTCCCGTCCGCGATCCATCTCGCGGCCACTCGGTCGATCGTGGTGAGTCTGATCCCCGCCCTGCGGCAACTCGAGGAATCACTCGCCCGCAAGTCACGCGAGTGGGACGACGTGGTGAAGAGCGGTCGGACCCACCTGATGGACGCGACGCCGGTCACCTTGGGTCAGGAGTTCGGCGGGTACGCCGCGGCAGTGTCGAACGGCGTCGAACGGCTCGAGTCCGCGCTCCCCCGGATCGCGGAGTTGCCGCTGGGCGGCACGGCTGTGGGAACCGGCATCAACGCCCCGCCCGGCTTCGCCGCGGCCGTGATCGACCGCCTAGTCGACCGCACCGGTCTTGCGCTGACCGAGGCTCGCAACCACTTCGAGGCGCAGGGAGCGCGAGACGCACTCGTCGAGGCGAGTGGTCAGCTGAGAACTGTGGCCACGACCTTGTTCAAGATCGCCAACGACCTGCGCTGGATGTCCTCGGGACCAACCGCCGGCCTGGCCGAGATTCGTCTACCGGACCTCCAGCCCGGATCGTCGATCATGCCCGGCAAGGTCAATCCGGTCGTCCCGGAAGCGGTGTGCCAGATCGTCGCTCAGGTCTATGGGAACGACGCGGCCATCGCCTTCGGCGGTTCGGCCGGCAACTTCGAGCTCAATGTGATGCTCCCCGTGATCGGGCGCTGCCTGCTGGAGTCCATCCGCCTGCTGGCCAACGGTTCGCG
Organism: Mycobacteriales bacterium; assembly: GCA_035501255.1. Lineage (GTDB taxonomy): Bacteria > Actinomycetota > Actinomycetes > JAFAQI01 > JAFAQI01 > JAFAZI01. The sequence goes on from DATJWM010000177.1 coordinate 28,580, forward strand.
GTTGCTGGCCGACCGGTGCATCGATGGCACCACCGCCGATCGCGCGCGCTGCCGCAGCTTCGCCGAGTCCTCGCCGTCGATCGTGACCCCACTGGCGCGCTTTATCGGATATGACAACGCCGCGAAGGCCGCGAAGAAGGCGCTCACTGACGGCATCACCGTGCGCGACGCTGTCACGACCTTGGGATTCATCGGAACCGGCGAGGGCAAGATCAGCGCGTCGGACCTCGACGAGGCCCTGGATGTCCTCGCGATGGCCTACCCCCACGGCAGGTGATCGGCACTAGCTGCCGATGTCTTCGAGCATCTCGGTCACAAGCGCGGCGATCGGCGAGCGCTCGGACCGGGTCAACGTCACGTGCGCGAACAGCGGGTGACCCTTCAGCGCCTCGATGACGGCCGCGACTCCGTCGTGCCTGCCGACCCGCAGATTGTCACGCTGCGCAACGTCGTGAGTCAGCACGACCCGGGAGTTCTGCCCGATCCTGGACAACACGGTGAGCAGAACGCCGCGCTCCAGCGACTGCGCCTCATCGACGATGACGAACGCATCGTGCAGGCTGCGACCGCGGATATGGGTCAACGGCATGACCTCGAGCAGCTCGCGATGGCAGACCTCGTCGATGACCGAGTCCGGCACGACGGCTCCCAGCGTGTCGAAGACCGCTTGGGCCCATGGCGTCATCTTCTCGGCCTCGCTGCCCGGCAGGTAGCCGAGCTCTTGCCCGCCAACGGCGTAGAGCGGGCGGAAGACGACGACCTTCTTGTGCTGCCGGCGCTCCAGCACGGCTTCGAGACCGGCGCACAGCGCGAGCGCGGACTTTCCGGTGCCGGCACGACCGCCGAGCGAGACGATGCCGACCTCACTGTCGAGAAGGAGATCGAGCGCGATTCGCTGCTCCGCGCTGCGGCCGTGCACGCCGAACGCGTCGCGGTCGCCTCGGACGAGCCGAAGGGTCTTGTCCGGTGCGACCCGAGCGAGTGCGCTGCCCCGCTCGGAGAGCAGGACGACCCCGGTGTGACACGGAAGGTCACGAGCGTCGGACAGGTCGAGGACCTCGTCGGCGTAGAGGAGGTCGATGTCGTCACCCGACACGTCGACCTCGGTCATGCCGGTCCAGCCCGAGGCGACCTGCTCGGCGAGGTACTCCTCAGCGATCAAGCCGATGCTCGCGGCCTTGATCCGCATCGGCATGTCCTTGCTGATCAGGACGACGTCCTGGCCCTCCGCGGCCAGGTTGCCCGCGACGGTCAGCAGCCGAGTGTCGTTGTCACTGAGCCGGTACCCGACCGGCAGGACGGACGGGTCGCTGTGGTTGAGCTCGACTCGAACCGTTCCACCCTCGTCGTTGACCGGCAACGGCCCGTCGAGCCGTCCGTATCTCGCCCGAAGATCGTCGAGCAGGTGCAGCGCCTGCCGAGCGAACCATCCGAGCTCCGGGTGGTTGCGCTTGGCCTCGAGCTCGGTGATGACGACAACCGGAAGGACAACGTCGTGCTCGGCGAACCGGGTGATCGCGGACGGGTCGGCGAGCAGAACGCTCGTGTCAAGGACGTAGACGCGTCGGCGCGGCTTGCGCCGCTTCCCACTCGAGGAGGTGGGGCTCGATCCGGCGCTCGTCGCTGCTGGGGTCACGTGGCCTCCGAGGACACGGCCGACGGATGTCGACCGTCATTCGCCGACGCTACGACTCCTCGGTGGCCGGGCCGGAGAGCGACACGCAGCGACCGGGTGAAAGGAAGATATCGGGCAGATGGCCGGTCAATGGCCGGAGCGGTGCCCGGTTCGCCCGGATTGCTCGACCCGCCGCGCGTGACCTCGAGTGGGGTATCTGACCGTCGGCACGCGGTGAACCTCGAGCCGAAACCGAACCGCCGACGGTGGTCGGGAGGTGGCGGTGGCGAGCACCGACACATGCGGGCTCGGGGCAGCGGACCGGACGATGCCCGCGCTCGTCGCGGTCACCGGCAGCGCCACAATGCCTTTGGGAGTCGCCCCACGGCCAAGGTGCGGACCGACGACAAGCCCCGCAGCAACGAGCACAGCAACCGCGCCTACTGCGGGCAAGGTGACGTGCGAGACCGGCGTGGGCTTGCGATGACGGGGCCGGTGCCGACGGGCACGCGTCGCCCGCGGCGGGTGTCGATGTCGGCCGGCCATGAGGTCATCATCCCCGCAACCTCGCCGACGACCCCGGCGACATTCCGAAGCGGGAGAGGGTGAAAACCCGTCCGGTCAGGCGCCGTGTCGACGTTCCCGCTGAGCGTAGGAACGCAGGGCACGCAGGAAGTCGATCCGGCGAAAATCGGGCCACAGCGCGTCGCAGAAGTAGAACTCCGAGTGCGCGCTCTGCCAGAGCAGGAAGCCGCCCAGGCGCTGCTCACCGGAGGTGCGAATCACGAGGTCCGGGTCCGGCTGGCCACGGGTGTAGAGGTGATCGGCAATGTGCTCGACGTCGAGTACGCTCGCGACCTCCTCGAGCGAGGCGCCACGGGTGGCGTGTTCCTGCAGGAGACCGCGGACGGCGTCCGCGATCTCGCGTCGCCCGCCGTAGCCAATCGCGACGTTGACCAGGAGCCCGGTCTTGTCACGGGTCGCCTCGTCTGCCTCCTTGAGGACCCGCACCGTCGAGTCCCGCAACAGATCCAGCGCGCCGACCGGGTGCACCCTCCACGGCCGGTCCGGGGCGGCGAGATCGGCGACCGTCGCGTCGATGATGTCGAGGAGCGGCAACAACTCCTCCGCCGGACGGCTCAGATTGTCACTGGAGAGCAGCCACAGCGTGACCACCTCCACATTGGCCTCGGTGCACCAGGCCAGGAGGTCGAGGATGTGGTCGGCGCCGGCCCGGTGACCGTGGCTCACGTTGGGCGCACCGGCCAGACGGGCCCAGCGCCGGTTCCCGTCCAGGATGACGCCGACGTGGCGCGGCCCGGGCGCGCCGACCAGCGAACGCTGGAGCCGACGCTCGTAGACCCCGTAAACCAGATCGCGCATGCCCACGGCGGCAGGGTACGCCGCCCAGGTCACGAGCGTCTCGATCCTCGCCGCTGTGGGGCGAGGGGGGTGTGTTCGCCTCGCCCGCGGAGCTAGCCCAGTCGCTTGTTCAGCGCGTCGAGCTCGCCCCACAGTTCGTCGGGCAGGCGGTCACCGAAGCGCTCGTAGTCAGGGCCGATCAGCGCCGCTTCGTCCCGCCAGGTCTCGACGTCGACCGTGAGCAGAACGGCAAGGTCCGCGTCGGTGAGGTCGAGCCCGTCGAGGTCGAGCGAGGACGGGGTCGGAACCCGGCCGATCGGAGTGTCGGTCGCCTCCGCCGTACCGTCGAGTCGGCCCACTATCCACTTGAGCACTCGGCTGTTGTCGCCGAAGCCGGGCCAGACGTAGGAGCCGCTGGCGTCCTTGCGGAACCAGTTGACGAAGTAGATCTTCGGCAGCTTCTCCGGATCGGCCAGGGCGCCGACCTTCAACCAGTGGCCGAAGTAGTCGCCCATGTTGTAGCCGCAGAACGGCAGCATCGCGAACGGGTCCCTGCGCAACTGGCCGACTTTGTTCTCAGCGGCTGCCGTGCCTTCGGACGCGACGTTCGACGCGAGGAAGACACCGTGGCGCCAACTAAAGGACTCGGTGACCAACGGCACGTTGGTGGCCCGGCGTCCGCCGAAGAGAATCGCGTCGATCGGCACCCCCGCCGGGTCTTCCCACTCCTGCGCCACGGTCGGGCATTGGGCCGCAGGGACGGTGAACCGAGCATTGGGGTGTGCCGCCGGCGTGCCGGACTCCGGCGTCCAGTCCTGGCCCTTCCAGTCGGTCAGATGCGCAGGAGCCGATTCGGTCAGGCCTTCCCACCAGACATCACCGTCATCGGTCAACGCGACGTTGGTGTAGATCGCGTTGCCCCACAGTGTGTCGATCGCGTTCTTGTTCGTCGCCACGCCGGTGCCGGGTGCGACCCCGAAGAACCCCGCCTCCGGGTTGATGGCGCGGAGCCGGCCCTGCGAGTCGAAGCGCATCCAGCAGATGTCGTCGCCGACGGTCTCGGCCTTCCAGCCGGCCAGGGTGGGCTGAAGCATGGCGAGATTCGTCTTCCCGCACGCGCTCGGGAACGCGGCGGCGAGGTAGCGAACCTCGTTCTCGGGCGAGGTGAGCTTGAGGATCAGCATGTGCTCGGCAAGCCAGCCTTCGTCGCGTGCCATCACGCTGGCGATCCGCAGCGCGTAGCACTTCTTGCCCAGCAATGCGTTGCCGCCGTACCCGGATCCGAAAGACCAGATCTCGCGGGTCTCGGGGTAGTGGACGATGTACTTCTCCGGGTTGCACGGCCACGCGACGTCGACCTGACCGGACTCGAGCGGCGCTCCGACGCTGTGCACCGCCGGCACGAAGAACCCGTCGGGACCCATCGCGTCGAGGGCGGCCTTGCCCATCCGGGTCATGATCTTCATCGAGATCACGACGTACGGCGAGTCGGTGATCTCGACCCCGAGGGCCGAGATCGGCGATCCGATCGGACCCATCGAAAACGGAACGACGTACATCGTTCGGCCGCGCATGCACCCGGCGAACAAGCCGGCCAGGGTCACGCGCATCTCGGCCGGATCCACCCAGTTGTTGGTGGGGCCAGCGTCGATCTGCTGCTCGGAGCAGATGAAGGTACGGCTCTCGACCCGAGCCACATCGGCCGGGTCCGACCGCGCGTAGAAGGAGTTCGGGCGCAGCTCGGCGTTGAGCCGGGTGAGGGTCCCCGCGGCGACCATCTGTGCGGTCAGCCGATCCCACTCCTCCTCCGAGCCGTCGCACCACTCCACCCGGTCGGGAGTCGTCAGCGCCGCGATCTCCCGAACCCAGGCGATCAGCCGCGCGTGCTTGGTCGGCGCGTCGTCGATCCCGGGGATCGTGTCAGCGACGGTCATGGAGCTCTCCTCGGACCACGGATGCGAGATCAGCGCGGCGAGTCGTACTCGCCGGGGAAGATGCCAAGCATAACGCGCGTCCTATATTCCCGCCACCTGGGGGGACCTGAGAAGGCCCGCGACCGAGTCGCGGGGGCGATCCCCTAGGCGGTGTCCGTCGGACATCGCCTAGACCAGGCCCGCGAACAGGTCGTCCTCCGGGACCGCCGCTCCCGTTGCGTCCTTCACCCGGATGAAGGTCTCGACGCCGAGGAGCTCGACGAACTTCTCCGCACCCATCTGCAGGAAGAAGATGTTCTCGGTCTGGCTGGCGTGCGCCGCGAGAGCGTTGAATTTCTGCTCGCCGAAGGCGCTGACATCGACCCAGGTCGTGATCGCCTCGTCGGGCGCGCCGATCTCGAAATCGAGCTCCTCGCCCGGCTCGTCGTCCCAATCACCGCCGAGCTCACGGACGGCGTCCTGAAACTTCACGAACGCCGAGCGCGGCACGGTCGTCCAGTAGACCTTCGCCGGCGACCCGGTGACCTCGATCGCAGCCATCGTGATCCGGTGCGCCTGGATGTGGTCCGGGTGGCCGTAGAAGCCGTTCTCGTCGTATGTGACGACCACGTCGGGCTGGTAACGCTCGATCAGTGCGGCGAGGGCACGGGCGGCGGCGTCGACCGGTGTGCTCCAGAACGAGCCCGGCGCGTCGTTTTGGGACCAGCCCATCATCCCCGAGTCGGCGTAACCCAACCGTTCGAGATGGGTGACCCCGAGCACGGCGCAACTCGCCTCGAGCTCCCCTCGGCGGAGCTCCACGACCTCCTCCGGATCGTGACCGTCCTCGCCCGGCTTGACGCCCCCCGGACCGTCTCCGCAGGCCCCGTCAGTGCAGGTCACCAGGACGGTGCGGTGTCCGTCGGCAGCGGCGCGGGCAAGGACGCCGCCGGTGCCTGTGGCCTCGTCGTCGGGATGGGCGTGGACGGCCATCAGGGTCAACTGTCGTGGCATCGATCCCACCCTAGGTGACGCCTGCGACACTGATCGAGCGGCCCGAAGCGGTCAGCGCAACCGGGTGAGGTTGACCTCGACGGTCAGCGTCGACCCGCCGTCCCCGGAGTGCACTCCGCGCAACGGTGCAACATCGGCGTAGTCGCGACCGCGACCGACGGAGATGTGTCGGTGCCCGATCTCCTGGTTGTTGGTCGGGTCGAAGCCCCACCAGTCACCGGTCCAGGACTCGACCCACGCGTGGCTCTGGCCTTCGACCCGCTCGCCGACTCCCGCCTCTTTCTTCGGATGCAGATATCCGGATACATAGCGGGCCGGCACCCCCATCGCCCTGATCACGACGAGAGCCACGTGGGCGAAGTCCTGGCAGACCCCGATCCGCGCCTGCCAGGCTTGCGCAGCGCAGGTGTGGACACCGGTGACGCCGCGCTCGTAGGTCAACGACTCGTGGACCCAGCCCATCGCTTCGAGGACAGCGTCGACCGGGTCGGCATGCGCGGCGGCCAGTGCCTTGCCGTGGGCCGCGAGCTCCGAGTCGAGCGCGGTGTACGGGGTCGGCGTGAGGTACTCCGCCTGCTCGTCGGCAACCCTCGGGTCGGCGAGCTCGTTCCATCCCGCGAGGCGTATCGGCAGGTTGGCGTCCTCGGTCTCGACGGCCGCCCCACTGGTGAGCACGAGGCGATCATGAGGCTCGGTGATGTCGAAGGACGTGACCTGCGTCCCCCAGTAGTCGACGTAGCGCTGCACCGGCACCGACGGGGTGGTCGCGAACCGCGCGTTGACCGTCGACTGGTGCAGGTCGGTGTTGGGGGTCATTCGCGCTTCGTTGTAGGAGGACTTCACGATCCCGTCGTAGGTGTAGGTGGTGCGATGAACCACCTCAAGGCGCCACGTCACTGAGCGGCCCCCGACACCCACTCGATCATCGCGGACCCTCGGAAGAACCGCTCGGTGACCGCATCGGTGACCGCGGCGCAGGCGCTCTGGATCTCGTCCAACCGCTCCGCCAGTCCCACCGCAGCGTGAGAGGGCTGGAGAAACTCGAGGTCGGTTCTGGTGCGGCCAAGAGCTAGCAGTCCCGGATCGGCGAACCCGACCCGGGACGCACCAGCAGGCGTGAGCTCGAGCAAGCGACGTTCGGCGGTGGCAAGCGCGGCGTACACCGATCGCGGAAACAGCCGGTCGAGAAGCAGGAACTGCGTTGCGTGACGGGGATCGACGCTGCCGCGATAGGTGCGCAGGTAGGACTCGTACGCCCCGCAACTGCGCAAAAGCGCACCGGCGGACGTCGACGGGTCGCCGACGACTTGATACAGCGACAAGGCCCGCACAGTCATGTCCGCACGTTCGACACTGCGCCCGAGCACGAGGAAGCGCCATCCGTCGTCGTGACTCATCGTTCCGTCGACCAGACCGGAGACGAGCGCCGCTCGCTCCTTGACGAAGTTGAAGTACGGCGTCGGGCTCGACAACCGCGCCCGCGAACGTTGAGCCGGCAGTGCGTTGTAGGTCGTGTTCAAGCAGACCCACATCTCCGAGGAGATGACCTCACGAACCGTGCGGGCGTTCTCGCGAGCGCCCTCCAACGACGACCAGATCGGGCTGCCGCGGTCGTAGGCGAGCCGGTCGAGCACGAGGTCGACGCCGAGATCCTCACCGTTGGAATCCTCGGTGACACCAACGACCGACAGCAGGGTGGGGAAGGACTCGACGTCGCTCGCCGAGGCCTCTTCGAGCAGCAGGTTCACCGACACGTCGAGCATGCGCGAGACGTCCTCCGCCCGCTCGACGAGCCGGCCGATCCAGAACAGCGACTCGGCGATTCGGCTCAGCACGCGGACCCCACCTCGGCAGCGGCCTGCTGTTGCTGCTGCTGCTGTTGCTGGGCATGGACCGCGTGTGGTGGTTCGGCGGGTACGCCCACGTGGAGCTGAGTTCCGCTCACTGCAGCACCGGACGCGGCGCGGGTCTCGACCTGCTGGGCGGACATGCCGAGGACCCACGTGTCCTTCGATCCGCCGCCTTGACTGGAGTTGACCACCAGGCTGCCCTCCACGAGAGCGACCCTGGTCAGCCCACCCGGCATCACCCAGACTCGTTCACCGTCGTTGACCGCAAACGGACGCAGGTCGAGATGGCGAGGCACGAGCTCGCCGTCCACCAACGTCGGGGCCGTGGACAGCGGAACGACGGGCTGGGCGATCCACCGGCGGGGCTCGGCGAGGATGTCCTTGCGGAGCTTGGCGAGCTGCCGGTCACTCGCGGACGGGCCGATGACCAGCCCATATCCGCCCGATCCGTCGACCGGCTTGAGCACCAGCTCGTCGAGGTGATCGAGGACGTGTGCACGCGCGTCGGGTTCCTCGAGCCGGTAAGTGTCGACGTTACGAAGGATCGGGGTCTCACCGAGGTAGTAGTCGACCATGATCGGCACGTAGGTGTAGGCGAGCTTGTCATCCGCGACGCCGTTGCCGACCGCGTTGGCGATCCCGATCGTCCCGTTGCGCGCGGCGCCGAGGATGCCGGGGCAGCCCACGACCGAGTCGTGGCGGAAGTGCACCGGGTCGAGGAAGTCATCGTCGATCCGTCGATACACGACGTCGACACGCTGCTCCCCCTCCGTCGTACGGAGAAATACCGTGCCGTTGCGGCTGACGAGGTCGCGTCCCTCGACGAGCTCGACACCCATCTGGCGGGCCAGCAAGGAATGCTCGAAGTACGCCGAGTTGTACGCCCCCGGTGTGAGGAGGACGACGAGCGGGTCTTCGACGCCGACCGGAGCGGCGGCTGTGAGGGCCGCCAACAGGTGCGCGGGGTAGCCAGACACCCGGCGTACTCGCTCGCTGCCGAAAAGGTCCGGCAGCACCCGCGCCATCGTGCGCCGGTTCTCCAGGACGTAACTGACTCCGGACGGGGTCCGCAGGTTGTCCTCGAGAACCCGCAGGTCACCGTCGGCGTCGCGCACGAGGTCGATGCCCGCGATGTGCACCCGCACGTTGTTGGCGGCGGTGATTCCGTACGCGGCCCGGTGGAAGTGCTGGGAGGTCGTGATCAGCTTGCGGGGCAACACGTGGTCGGCAAACGCCTGACCCGGTCCGTACACGTCCGCGAGGAACGCCTCGAGGGCCCGCACCCGCTGAGCCACTCCGCGCTCGATGAGGTCCCACTCCTGGGTGGTGAACAGGCGGGGCATGACATCGAGCGGGAACGGCCGCTCCTCGCCGGACAACGAGAAGGTCACGCCCGCGTCGGTGAAGGCGCTGGACAAGGCCGTGCGCCGTGCGCCGAGGTCTGCCATCGACATGGACTCGATCTCGGCCATGATCGAGCGATAGGCAGGGCGAGCGGTACCGTCCGGCGCGAAGACCTCGTCATACGCACCGGTCGCCTTTTGGCGCTCCAGATAGCCGCCGAGCAGGTCACCCATCTGCTGGAGATTATGGACGGCCTGTTACGCGGCCGTGTCTGCGGGCCGTAACCGAGCGCCGACGAGCGCCGCCAGGGTGGCGGGGTCGGCCGTTGGAGCGTCGCAGGCGAAGCCCCGGCACACGTAGGCCATGCCGGCCGGGCGGTCGCGCAGCAACGGCGAGTCGCCGCCGGTCACCACCACTGCTCCCGGCGAGGTCGCTCGTCTTGCGACCGCCGCGAGCACGGGCGCGTCGGGCACGGCGATCTCAAGCGGGCCGGCGAGCAGCGCCTCGGCAGCCGCGGCCGACCAACCCGCGAACCGGGGGTGGCGAGTGATCAGCGGCACCACCGTGCCGAGCGCCACGACCGCCGCGTCTCGATGCCGAGCGCTCCCCGTCAGCGCACCGAAGGTAAGCGCAGCGTGGACAACGGCGGACAAGCCTGACGGCGTCGCGCCGTCCGTCGGATCCTGCGGGCGACGGAGGAGCCGCGGCGCGTCGTCGGCCGTGTCGAAGAAGCCACCAACTCCGTCGGAGAACCGATCGAGAGCAACGTCGAGCAGATGACCGGCGAGATCGAGCCACCGTCGCTCGCCAGTGACCTGATGCAGGGCGAGCCAGCCCTCGGCAACCGCTCCGTAGTCCTCCAGGACTCCAGGGGGTGCGCCGACAACACCGTCCCGGGACACCCTCCTCAGGCGGCCGTCGGGCAGGTGCACCTCGGCCAGGAGCACGGCGGCGCGGCGCGCGCTGTCGATGAAGTCGACGCGATCGAGGAGGACGCCGACCTCGACCAGGGCGGCGATCGCGAGCCCGTTCCACGCGGCCACGACCTTGTCGTCACGGCCGGGTGGGACACGGCGACTGCGGATCTCCAGAAGCCGACGACGTTCGGCGGCGTAGTCCTCCCAGTCGTCCGGGTCGTCGCGAAGCTGCAGGACCGATCGCCCGTGCTCGAAGGTCCCCGCCGCAGTCACGCCGAAGATCCGGGCCGCCGACGGGCCGACCTCGTCGGGCGTCCAGACGTAGTACTTGCCCTCCTCGCCCTCGCTGTCGGCGTCGAGCGACGAGGCCAACCCACCCTCCGGGGTCAGCAGGTCCGTGAGCATCCACTCGCAGGTTTCGACCGCAACCCGGCCGGCGAGCGGCTCGCCGGTGAGTCGCCACCAATGCGCATACACACGGGAAAGCAGTGCGTTGTCGTAGAGCATCTTCTCGAAGTGCGGCACGACCCACGAGGCGTCCACCGAGTACCGCGCGAAGCCACCCCCAAGTTGGTCGTACATTCCACCGCGGGCCATGTGCTCGCACGTCGTCGACACGACGTCCACAGCGCGCGTCGATCCGGTCCGAGCGGCGTGCCGGAGCAGGAACTCAAGCACCATCGAGGGTGGGAACTTCGGCGCGCCGCCAAATCCGCCGCGGTCGTCGTCATGGTGGTCGAAGAGCAGCTGGGCGGCAGCGTCGAGGTCGGTCGCGGTGACAGCCGACCCCGCGCGCAGTGTGGACCCGTCCCGCTTCGACAGTTCGGCCGCGACCGCCGAACCGACCTCATCGACCTCGGACCGGCGCTTCGTCCACGCATCCGCCATCGATGCGATCACCCGTCCGAACGAGGGCATTCCGGGCCGATCGGAGGGTGGAAAGTACGTGCCGCAGAAGAAAGGTTCACCCCCCGGGGTGAGGATGCAGGTCATCGGCCAGCCGCCCTGACCGGTCATCGATTGGGTCGCCTCCATGTAGACGGCGTCGACGTCGGGATGCTCCTCGCGGTCGACCTTGATCGAGACGAAGTGCTCGTTGAGGAACGCCGCAATCGTCTCGTCGTCAAAGGACTCGTGGGCCATCACGTGGCACCAGTGGCAGGCCGCATAACCGACCGACAGGAAGATCGGGACGTCGCGGCGCTTGGCCTCGGAGAAAGCTTCGTCGCACCACGGCCACCAGTCCACCGGATTGTCCTTGTGCTGCAACAAATACGGGCTGGTCGCGGTCGCGAGACGGTTGGCCATGTTTCGACTCTAGGCCGTGGCGATCTCACGGTCCCGACGCGCCGGCTTTGGTCAAACGGCCCGGACTCCAGAACCGCAGGCAACAGAACCCGATCGCGCCCTTCAGCCCGCAGCGTGTGATGGAGGGCGGCGTGCTCCCCGCGAATTCCCACGCTTGCCGTTACTGCAGAGCTGGCTGCTACCGATCGTTTCTGGTCGAGACGGTAGGTGGTGACCTTCGACTCTGGGTTGCCACGGCTGGGGCGGCGTTGACTGTCAACCGTGCGGGTAGCAGACGATCTAAGCCTTGAGGCCTGGATCGACCTCTACTGGGTCCCGCTCGGCGCGGGCGGTAACTGTGTGCGGTTCAACGGCCGCGTCTATGAGCGCGTTGTTGCGCTGCGCGAGCGCAGGCCACCGTCCGACCTCTACCACTCCGGCCTGCAACTGCGCTTCGACGACACCACTTACGCGATTGAAATGGGTCCGGTGTGGAAGGTCGCCGATCCACACCGTGGAGTCGTTTGCCAAGGACCGGTGGGAGCGCCTTGGCTCGGCAGGTTCCGCGCCTTTAAGTACGAGGTCCGCTGCTGGCCCGGCGGCCACATCCCGGACATCACCGAGGCCGTCGACAGCCCTCGTCGAGTGACCGAGGACCGTATGCAGGTCGCCGCCGTCCTGGCCGTCCTTCGACACGTGCCGTCGCTCACCTGGGGGCGCGACGAGCTGCGCACGGGCGACATGTGGAACTCAAACAGCATCGTGTCGTGGGCACTAGCGCGCAGCGGGCACGACATGGGCACCATCCAGCCACCAGCTCACGGACGCGCCCCCGGATGGAAAGCGGGACTGACGCTGGCTGCGCGTGAGCAGCCGATCCGAGCATGAGCGGCGGCGAACTGACGGCATTGTCGCTCGCTTCGGCGTTGAACAACAGAGGCTTCGTTCCGTAACGAACCATTTTGCGCTGGCTGGCGTCTGACGGTTGTGGGCGTGCGTGTTGCGGGAGGCTTGCTGGCAGTCTGCACGATTGTGGCCTGTTCGGGGCCGGCGCCCGGTCAGTCTGCGCATCCAGCGGCCCAGGGTTCGATACATCGATCACCGCAGGAATCGGTCGGGCCGCATTCGATGTTCGCCGCGTTCGAGCCCGGCCGCCTCGACCACCTCTTGTTGGTAGATCCGGTGACAGGGCGCGTTGCGCACGCGACCCGAGCGACCAGCTCGGAAGGCTATGTCGCGAACCTGCGACGCAGCCTGTGGTATTTGCCGGTCGCTGCGGCTACTGCTTGTCGAACGGCTGTCGACCGCGTGAGGTTCGGGAGCATGCGGCCTGAGCCGGGCACTGCCACGAAGATCGCCGTCGTGGACGGTGGCCCCGTCGATTCAGTCGACGCGCAACCCGCGCTGAGCGCCGATGGAACTGAACTGGCGATCGTCCTCAACACCCAGCCGACGCTGAAGGACTCCGGTGCCGGGCCGACCTGCGGCAGCACCGACACGATCGCCGTCCTCAACACGCGCACGCACAAGATCCACTACCTCATGGGCCGCGCCGGCGAGCAGGTCGATGACCTTGCCTGGGACCACGACAAGCTCATCGCGAGAGTGACCCAGATTCAGCACAGCACGACGAGTGAGGTCGAGGAACTCAACCCCACAAAGACCACGAGCTACGCCCACGGCCGCATCGTCCTTCGCGAAGCGCACGGACGACCAGGCCCCGTCTTCCGCTTCCACGGCTGCCTCGCCGTCATCACCCGTGGAACCATCGGCTGCATTCGGGGTGGCCGCATCCGCCTCTCGCATGGCCTTCATCCACTGACAGGGTTGCCGGCCGTGGTGGAGCGAGCGACCGTCGCCAGCAATGACACCGACCTGCTTGTCCAGACGCCTGACGGCGCGACC
>DATJWM010000178.1:0-8782 GCA_035501255.1 Mycobacteriales bacterium
GAAGTGAGACTAACTCTGGATCGGTCGTTATTTGCGGACGCGCCGTCCATAATGTATCGTCGAGTGGGTCAGGATGAGCTATACCCTTGATTCTATCAAGCGGACGACGTCGTAATGCACATGTCGTAATCATGTAGCGTAGACTCTCCCCGGCGAGTTCAATATCTCTATTATCTAAATAGTGCCTCGCAGCGGCCTGAGTCATGACGGGTGCGAACGGCATAGCGTCATCTCTTTCGCAAAGACGATTAATAACTGACACGTTCTCCGCGGTCGGGAGCGCGAACGTAGTCGTGTCGCACAGCGCCCTGGGTCCGAACTCCATGGCGCCCCGAACGACGTTGACTATGTGGCCTGCGTCGACCGCTTCGGCGACCTCCTTGATCCACTCGCCGCGCGGGACGGAGTACGTAGTCGGCGGGAGTTCGCGGTGTCCCAACAGCAGTCCGTTGCACGCCGGCGGGGTCGGGGAGACCCCCATGGCGGCGCCCTGGTCTCCGGCCAGCGGGTGGCACAGCGTCGGGACGCCGAAGTGCCTCGCGACTACGCGGTTCAGCTTGACGTTGTAGAAGCTGCCGCCCGTCAGGACGAGCGGTCCGGGCGTCTGCGTCGCCTCCTGGATGGCGCGCAGCGTTGCAGACTCGAGGAACGACTGCGCGCAGAACGCTATACCGGCGCGCACGGCCGGACCGTTGTCGACGTCGAGCCCGAAGCTCTCCAACAGCTTCAGCCAGTACCGGCATTCGTGGTTCCACCTGTAATAGGCGGCCTTGAGCGCCGCCGCGTTGATGAGTCCATCGTGGCCCTCGGAGTCCTTCGGGTAGCGGTTCGACACGATCATCTGCAGCGCGTGCTGCTGACCGGCTTCCCAGACGTGGGCGCGCAGCGCCTGGGCGGCCTCCTCCGTCACGATGTACCGTAGGATGCGGCTCTCGTAGCCCAGCAGCTTGTATTCGTCCTGGTTCTGCTTCAGCCCCAGGAAATCGGTCGCGTACTGGTACATCAGCCCCAGGCTCATGTCGTATCCGTACGTCCTGTGACGCAGCCGAGGCTGGCGTCCGTTGAAAGCGTCGTAGACGCTGAAGCACTCCTGTCTGTTGCCGAACCCGTCCATGACGACCACGGTCGCCTCCCCGACGACGCCGTGGCAGCGCGCGAACGCCAGCGCCGAGCGGGCGTGTGCGTCGTGGTGCGTCAGGTTGGGGTCGAGCCCGACGACCTTGTCGGAGTAGATACGCAGGTCGGTCAGGTCCAGGTACTTCGAGTCCTCGAGCGCGAACCGGTCGAACCAGTGCGACACGTAGACAGCGTCAAAGTACCGTCTATCGGTGGCGTGCAGGCAGGCGTGGATGGCGTCGCGCGGGTAGGCGCTCGAAGACTTGCGCCTGTCGAAGCGTTCCTGCTCGTACGCCGCCACGACCACGCCGTCGACCGCCACCGCCGCGCTCGAGTTGTGACCCAACGAAACAAACATCTCAGCCGTCATGTCGTCTCCTCCCCTCATATAAGTTCCTCCCGCAACACCTCTTCGAAGAAGTCACCCTCGTCGGTCTCCTTCTTCTTCAGCACCCTCGCCACGTAGGCGTCCTTCGTGCCCGCGCCGATCAGCCTGCGCACCACGACGGGCGTGTTCTGACCGTAGCGCCAGACCCGCCTGATGAACTGGAAGTGCAGCCCATGGCTCCAGGGGAGATCGTAGAACACGATCCCCGCGGAAGGCGACTGCATGTTCGTCCCTGTGGCCACGCTCCCTATCTGCCCCAGGAGCCCCGGGAGCTCGCCCCGCTTCCACAGCGCCAGGATGCGGCGTTTCTCGTCCGCGGGCGTGTCGCCGTCGAGCACCGGGAACCGCTCGCCGGTCAGGAAGCCGTACGCCCCGTTGATCAGCCGCGCGCTCTCCCTGAACCAGTAGCCTATAAACATCGGACGCCCCTGCGCCTCCTCGAGGCACTCGACCAGGGCGTCGTACTTGCTGGTCCCGAGGTGGTGGGCGACCTTCTCCTCGCCTTCGCCCTCGTAGACGAAGCCCGAGGAGACCTGGCGCATCTTCTCGTACGCCACGCCCGTGTTAGCGCAGACGAACGGGGTCGAGAGCGGCACGATCCCCTTCCTGTCTATCGAGTCCACGAACCTGCGCTCGCGCTCACTCAAATGGAACCGCACGTCCTGGAACTGCAGCGGGGGCATGTCCAGGCAGTCTCGAACGCGTCTAACTATGCATAATGGCGCAGCGGTTCGTCTTAACTCTTCAGGCCTAGACACCTCCCAACGCACGTAGTTCTCTCTCACTTTTGGCCGACAAAACCATTCGCGAAAAACACCGATCTTTGAGCCTAGCGCTTTACCTTTATCGATAAAATAAAGAGGTCCATAGATGTCGGCAAGCGAGTTCTCTGCCGGTGAACCTGTCATTGGGATCACGGCATCGAATGCGTCGTCGAGAGCCTTAAACACACGGAATGCTACAGAATTCGGATTCTTGATTGCGTTCGCTTCATCGAGAACTAAGAGATCATACGGTAATCGTCGTTTCAATACCACCAGATCGTAGAGCCAATGGGAGAGCGAATAGCTCAGCACAGCAACTCGTGGTCTGACATCTAAAAGTATCCGTTCTCTTTCTTTAGGCGTGCCGATAACAGGAGTCACGTTCATATCAGCCGCCCACAACTCACCCTGTTCGGGCCATACCAATTCTACGGGATTAGGAGGCGCTACGACGAGTGTACGTCGCGCATGACGCGCAGCCTCTAGTGCGACTCTGCTCTTACCTAAGCCCGGTTCGAGAAACAGCGCGCCGCGCCAATTACGACGACGAAGAAACGCGAGTGCGTCTTTCTGGTGTTGAAGCAGACTCATGTTCGATTACGCGCCTGTTATCTCTGCGTCGCCCAACGACAAGTCCTTCAGGAAGCCGACGACGGCC
This sequence comes from Mycobacteriales bacterium, assembly GCA_035501255.1. Lineage (GTDB taxonomy): Bacteria > Actinomycetota > Actinomycetes > JAFAQI01 > JAFAQI01 > JAFAZI01. Next base: position 2,927 of record DATJWM010000178.1, read on the forward strand.
AGCGCGCAGCTCTCTAGGCCGAATCCCGACTGCACTAGCAGGACCCGCACGCCGTGGTCGCGCAAGATCTGCCCATGCAGGATCTCCTGCGCCTCGTCTAGGCCCTCGAAGTCCCGCTTCAGCTCGACGAGCCCGACCTCGCCGAACCCGACCGCAGTGCGGTCAGGCCACCCGACGATGGTGGGCTTGTTCTTCACGAACAACACGCCGTAGACCTTGAGCCTGTCGCGCAGCCTCGCCTCGAACGGGCGCTCGCGCCGCTTGATCGGCGGAAGCCGCAGGTGTGCGAGGCGATCCCTCTTCATGATCGGAGAGTTCCTGACACGTTCATCGGGGAGTTCCTGACCCGTTCATAGCGACTCGAAGGTTTCAACTTCGAGGCTGGTAAAGTCGCTCGGATTGTCGAGGCGCAGGCCAATTTTGCCTATCAACTCATCAGCCACGCACTCGTGAGCGTACCCCTTGGTACCGTCCACCTTGTCGCACCACGTCGCGTAATCCTTCTTGCTCATCGTCAGCTCGCCGATGTACTCGACGGTGCCACGCACCACGACTTTTACCTTCATGGGTGATGCTCCGCTGTCGTCTCGTCCCGTGATGCGGCTTCACTCGCGATACGACCTTGGCCTGAAATAGGGTCGATCTCTGCAATGCGCTTCAGCGTCGAACGTGCAGAGTCACGCTCTGACAGCACTCGGAGATACTTATCGTGCCACTGATCGATCTCGGCCGCTGCTCGACGCATGGCGGCGATGATCTCTGCTGTTGGAATCGCTCCGCCTGCGGGACTTTCGAGTACTGCGGCGTTGACCCGCAGAAAGTGCGCAGTATCGTCAACGTACGGAGATTGCACCACCGGATTTGAGGGAAGCGGAGCATCAGTCATAGCAGCGTCTCGTACCGCTTCGCGCGCAGGTTGTAGTGCATCACCTGCGGATTCAGGCGCAGGAACGTCTGCAGATCTTTCGACGCCTGCTGAGTCGAGATACCGAAGGCGTTCATCAGGTCGCGCCGGTTGATTCACCCCTGTGACGAAAGTCTTTCCGCGATCAGGGTCATTCGCTGTTTCTCGGCCCATCTCACTGGTACCTCTCTTGATGAACGGTGGCAACTCACGCCAGTACTTCGGCTCCGCTTGCACTCGGTGGCGATTCTCAGCGCCGGAATAGACGGCGTTTCCGAGCAGGTTGCGAAGCTGCCAGCCGCCGTAGAACGGGTCGTAGTACAGAACCTCGGGAATGTCGCTTTCCAGGTGCCCGCGGGCGCCGCCTTGACGCACCCACTTGAACCACGAGAGTTGCGACCAACGGTCGTGGCGCTCCCAAATGTCTTTCGGCTTCCCAAACTGATCGGCATCAATCTCAACCCCTAGACACAGATACCAGCCGCGCTCTTTCGGCTTGCGCAGCTCGGTTCTGATCCAGCCGTCGCCCTCACCGTAGAACCGCCCGCTGATTTGCTCCTCTCGGTAAGCCGCTTGCGTGGCTTCGGAATGCGAGTGCGGACTGTCTACGCCGCATATGGGGCATGCGAATGTGCCTTGCGGCTCTTCGGTCGTCATGGCTTGTACCTGTGCTGTAATCGGAATGAGATTGGAACGCCTGGATAGCGCCACTTTTTGCGTGTATCACGTTTGCGATAGGTGTAGCAGAACCAGCTCATTAGCGTTGCTCCGCTGTCGTCTCGTCCCGTGGTGCGGCTTTATCGAGAGCCCCGCGCGCGAAGTTACGAAGGTCCCTCACACCGTAGTTTCCGCGCGGATCGGAAATCAACTCCAAAGTCTCGCGCCACTTGTCCTGCAAGACGCCGCGCTCCGCCGCCAACCTCTTCTCCAACTCCAGCGCCGCGCGCAGCCGCTCGATATCGGCCTGCAACTTGCCGATCTTCTTGTCGTGCTCTGCGAAGTCCTCGGCAGCAACCTGCTTGACGATGACAAGCGTCTCACCGAGCCGCTCAATCTCGTCGGCGGCTTGGCGACACAACGTCTCCATGTTGTTGAAAGCCCGGTTATCAGTTCGCTCCCCCGCGATGCGAAGCCGTGCTGCAATATTTGAGGTCATGTTATCTCCGCTCCCGGTTGTCATGTTACCTCCATTCATTTCCTGTACCTCGTTCTCGGCCGACGGTTTCGCGCCTGCGTTCTCGGCGTCGCCCACCGACAGTTTCCTGGCGTATAGTGACCCGAGTTGTCCCTACGATCGAGCGAGTGTCGACGCGATGGGGCCCTGCCCATGTCTGCGAAGAAATTCTCAAACCTACGCCAGCGCCTGCAAACCCTGATACCGCGACCGCCGTATCGCGAATAGTTCTGAACATTGGGTTTTGTCGTTCGATCATGCATGGATCGCCATGCCTTATACTCCTTCGATAGACTCATTCCGTGCTTTAGGTTCGCTGTTTTTCGAGTTTCTTGGTATAGACATCCACATGACCTCGTGTGCGTGCCGTACGCCAAATTGGCATATTGCACCATTGTGCGATTACCGCAATCGCATCTACATAGCCAATATGAAACCCCACCGCGAGACGTCCGGCTGAGCGCAACGAGTCTGCCGAACCGTTTTCCTGTCAGATTAACCGGAATACAGCTCATTTCCTATACCGCGCGCCGGTCCACGTTTCAATCTTCATCGGGAATCCCGAATAGTTCTCGACGGCCTTCATCATGATTTCCCCAACAATCGCGCCTACATCTGTGCCTTCTTCACCCTCGCAAACGATTTCATCATGCGAATGCATCACCGGTTCGACGCTATCGTAGTCGAACTCTGCCATCGCTAAGGCATCAGCCAGGACGTCCCGAGCCGAACCGGAGCACACATACTCAGCCATCTTACCACCATATGTATTCTCAATATATCCCTTGCCGTTTAGAAAAACAATTTGATCATGACTGATCCTCGCAGCCCGGTGGACGATGTCCCTCCCAGCTGGGAGCCTGATCTTAAGATCGGCGCCGTCCATCCAGAACGTCACCCGTCCAACGTCGACCTGCTGCCCAGTTTTAATACAGCGCCGGGCCGCCTTTTCTAATGCCCCCCAGAAAACTGGAACGCCTTCGAAACGAGAACGATATGATGATACGCAACGCCTACATAGCTCGTCGTCAAGGAGCATGCCATAGCTGCGTTTACATGTAAGTTTGAATTTTTTCCATGACATCGCATATCCACAGCCCAATACGACGGTTTTTCCGAGCATCCGCTCGAACCCTTCGTCGAGCTCCTCGGGGGGTTTACCGAATATGTCGCTCGCCTGATCCCTGTATACATCGCCCCCAGTCAATAAGATCTCCATCCCGCGTTTATCATTAGCAAACCAGAAAAGCTTACGCATTTCGATCGCGGAGTAATCCCCGACCCCGTACGTCTTCCCCTCCCTCGCCACGAACGTCCCGCGGATCGCGGTGGAGAGAACCTCCGCCGGGGGCGCGGGGACCAGGTGGCGGGGAGACCTGGGATCGCCGAAGACTTCGCTCTCCTCGATGCGGTAGCGCAGCCGCAGCCTCTCCGTGTCGCCGTCCCTGGCGGAGCGCTTGACGTCCGCGACCATCTCCTCCATCAGGAGCGACTTCGCCCGGTCCTTGTCCTTCTCCTTGGACTTCGCGGCGGCTTTCGCGTCGCCCCGCGGGAGGTTCTGCGGCTGCGGCCCCTTGCCGGCGAAGCGCCCGTGGGCGTTGGCGCCGTAGTAGACGTACAGACCCCGCACGACGTCGCCGTCCCTCCACTCGTCGAACGCCCTGTACTTGGTCACGCTGGAGCGACAGCCCTCCTGGCGCAGGACCAGCACGCGCCGCTGCCTGTCGGTCAGGTCGGCCTCGTAGAGCGTGTCCTCGACGGTCTCCGCCGTCAGGTCGGCCAGCTCCAGCCCGTCGTTCCGCAGGTACCGCAGGATCCGGTCGCGCTGCGTCGCCGCCGTGACCTCGTGTCCGGTGATCCTGGACATCTCGGCCGCGATGTCAAGGTCTATCATCGCGTTGACGCGCATCGCGCTCTTGACGAAGTCGACGTCGATCCGCACGCCCCTCAGGTTGATCTCGCGGTCGGCCAGGAAGATCCTGCGCTCCCTCTTGGAGAGGGCCGGCAACCGGTCGGAGAGTTCCCGCTCCGACAACACGTCCCCGTCGCAGTACGCGTAGAGCTGTTCGAACAGCTCGGGCTCGTCGTGCCACTCGCGCGGATCCTTCTTCGTGGGTTTACGCGGCTTGCTGAGCTTCTTCATCGCCGAGTCGTCGAGCTTGACGTGCCGGCATCCGGCGTGCAGCGCCGCGGCCTCGAGCCTCCTGGGGAGACACGCGACCGCGGCGCGGGCGGCCGTGCACACGACGTGCGAGCTCCGCAACGGCGGCCACCCGTGTCGCTTCACCATGACGTTATGCCATATGCACCACTCGAAGAACGCCACGTGCGCCTCGAACACGGCGCCTTCCTCGAGGGCCCTGAACAGGCGCCTCGGCGGAGGGAGCCCCGGCTTCCAGCGCTCGACCTCGCCGTCGTCAATAGCCCAGTGAAAGCAGAGCACCTCGGTCGACGGGTCGACCGAGTAGCGCCACGAACCGACGACCGAGAGGTCTAGCCTGGATCGGGATTCGAAATCACCCGTGACGATCCAGCAGCGCATCGACGTCAAGACGCTTCCCGTTCGCCGCGGCGGCCGCGGTGATGACCTGGTTACGGACCCTCGATCCCCGCAGCTTGTTGAAGCGCTGCAGGAGCCGACGGAGCATCTCGATGCGGCGCGCCGACGCCAGCTCCTCGTCGATGGCGGAGACGATCTCCGCCTCCGTCATCTTCGAGAGGCTGGCGTACATGTCGCGGTACCTTGCGAGCTTGGCCACGTGGTTTCCCCTCAGATCACGTCGTCCTCGTTGCGGGACCGCGGCGACGCGCGGCGCCCGTCGCGCCCCTTGACGGCGACGCGCTCGAAGGACTCCTCGGTCTCGTTCTTCCCGCCGCCCAGCGGCTCGTCCTCGCGGACCTTCTGGAGGCCATTCAGGCGGCAGGAGACCCCGCTCCCCGTGGAGCGCTCCCACCCGTAGAACTCGACGTCGGCCAGCACGTGACAGCCGGAGTACATCTCCGTCGGGCTCTCGATCGGTTCGACGTTCTGGTCCCAAAGCTGGGGCGCCCCGTACTTCTCGTAGCGGCGCAGCTTCAGGATGACCATGCCCTCCGTCGTGCCCTCGGGGACCTTGCCGTCCTCGATCAGCTCCGCTAGCTCGTCGCCCTCGATGAAGCACGAGTGCGCGCGCCGAGGCGGCTTGCTGCTACCGAACTGGTCGACGCACGCGGCCTTGAACCCCTCGCGCAGCACGTCAAGGTCCGCGTCCTCGTCGAACCGGATCGCGCAGGAGAAGCTCTTATCTTGTCCTTCTTCCATCGCCTCGGCCTCGAACAGGCGCGCCCAGATCAGGCGCCCGCGCGGGAAGCCGTCCTTCGCCCCGCGGATCATCCGCTCGGGGCTCTTGTCCTTACCTTTCTTCGCCATCGTCGCAGTCTCCTCTGTTTGTAGATAATCGGCCGATGCGGCACCGCTCTGACGGTCACATCGCGTACACAGGTGACCCTAGCCGCTTCCCGTCGGGGTTACCGGAGCCACGTTTGGCACTCCCGGCCTTCGGGCCCTCGGCGAAGAGGCCCTGCATCTTAGTGCCGACGCACGGTCCCGGGGCGGAGGTTCCATGGCATCCCCCGGGTCCATATGCTCCGCCAACAGCGATCAAACCTCCGGCATTCGTCCTCGTGTTCATGTCACCACGTTCAGATCGCACCACTCGTCGCTTCCTAGCGTCACGATCCCGTACGTGACCCCGGGACCGCACACCGGTTGACCGTTGGCAACGGGCTTCGGGCCCAC
>DATJWM010000179.1:0-2257 GCA_035501255.1 Mycobacteriales bacterium
CCTTGCAGCCGGACGGCGCTGCATAGGCATTCGCCCAATCCTGCACGCACCCGGGCCAGCCCCGGTTTCGGCGACTGGCGCCATTCCGGTGGGTGGAGGGACCGGGCCGGCGTGACCGAGTTTGTCCGAAACCGGCAGCGCCGCCGCTGGCGCCGCCGCGGCTGCTTTGGTGCTTGCAACAGCCGGACGTCTGGCTAGCACCGAGCGCGTCGACGGGTGCAGCTCTTCTGAAGTGACCGGGGGTAATGTGTCACGTGGCTGGGATGGTGTGGTTGTGGTAGCGGGCTTCGTGGATGTGGTGTCGTTCTTGGGCGAGGTGGAAACGCCAGTACTCCTGGAAGTCGCCGTTGGCGATGATGGCTCGTAGCTTGAGGATCGCCTCGGCACCGGCGAGTCCCCAGCGGGCGCCGGTAATGTCGAAGCGGTCTTTGACTAGATGGCGGCAGGCACCCTCGACGATGCCGGTCGCGATCGGCCAGCCTTGTTTGAGTGCGGTGGGATAGTCGAGGTAGGGCGCTTTGTTGGTGAGGTAGGTGGCGGCTTCGTCGGCGAGCTTGCGCCGTGACGGGTCGAGTCGGGCGTTGGTGGCTTGGCGGCGGATCGCCCCGGCGACCTTACGCGCCTGCCCTTGGAGTACTCTGGTCGCTTGGCGGTGCACCCATCGCGCGGCGGCCTGGTCGTCGGTGGGGTGAAGGCAGCCGGCCGCGTTCCACAGGTAGGTCAGGACGTGCACGAGGTCGATGACGATCGTGACCTTGACTTTGCGTTTGCGGCCTTCGAATTTGATCCGCTCGATCTGGTGGTTGGCGCCGTCGACCAGCGCGACCCAGGTGCGGCGGTGCTTAGGGTCGCGCCGCTCGGCTTCGTCGAATACGCGTTTGATCACCTTCGCGGGGGCGTTGACGATGCTGGCGGTCAGCCACTTGTTTCTCGCCACCGGGCCTGGGGCGGGCTGATAGCCCTCCGGCGCTGCCGAGGTGAGGATGTCGGCGGGCGTGCGCGGCGCGGGCTTGGCGTCGTAGACCGCGCCGATCTCCGCCATCCGCTTGCGATTCTGCTGCTCCTCCCCTGAGAGCCGGGGCTTAGGCGCGGGGCCCGCGCGCGGCCTGGCCGGCGCGCGGGTGCGCAGCGCGTCAGGGCGCATCACGATCCCCTTGCCATCGGCGGAGAGCACCAACAGATCGCCGGGCTTTGACCGCGCCGGGCGCCGGGCTTCATAGAACTCCTCGAAGTCCATCGCTGCCAGGCTGGCGAGCTCCTCGACCTGACGTTTACCCAGCCTGACCCCGGTCTGACGCTCGATCGCGTCGATGGCGCCGTCGAAGCTGCCGCGCGGGCTCTCCAACGCGCACAGCTTGCGCAGCCCGTGCGAGTGGCGCTCCGCCGGCAGATTCAGCGCCGCGTCGGCGGGATGCAGATTCGGAACCCCCGGCGCCCGATACGCCAGCCTCCCTACCGACACCGTCCCGAACACCGTCTCGAGCGCGCGCTCGTGACCCTTCTCCACGCGGCGACGGACCATCCCCTCATCGCCAGTGACCTGCTCAAGGCGCGGCTCGCGCACGGCCCGCAGCGCCAGATGATCATCAAGTAGGCAGCGCAACAAATCCCGCCCACGAACATCAAGATGCTCCTCAAGCTCGGCGTGCGAGAGCCCGGCGGCATCCGCCCCATCAAGGAAGCCGATCAACGACTCGAACCCTTGCCGGCTGGCGGCAAACGCATCACCGCCAGCCGACTCCGCCAGGCGGCGACCGGCGCCCCCGTCTGCGGCTGCATCATCGCTGTCAGGCTGCCCCGCGGGCAGGACTTCATCGCCCGAGGGGTAAAGTTCGCCACAACGGGTGTCGAGATCGGCGGTCACGCTGGCCACCTCCGGTGGTCGACGAGGACAAGAGCAACGCCGACTTCGACACCCGACATACGAGTCCTCGCCCCCACCCCACCAGCCGCGAAACCGACGGCAAACGAGCCAAAACACCCCCCACGGCGCGTCCGAACGGCTCAACCCCGGGCAATCGCCCACGCAGCGACCCCAATACCGCCACCCCCCAGTCCTGGGTGACAGCCCCAAAAACCCCGTAGCTACACGGGATTCACTGTCAGTTCAGTCCGAACGCCGGTCACTTGAGAAGAGCCGCACCCCCGCGACGATGTGGTGCTAGCGACGAAGTTCGGTCTCGTCTCGCACTCGGGCCGAGGCGGGCGTGCTCGACTCATGCCCTCCGCGACCAGCTCGGCCAGCGCGCCGACGATG
>DATJWM010000180.1:0-4040 GCA_035501255.1 Mycobacteriales bacterium
GAGTCGGTGACCACCGTGGCCGCGCGACTCGGACATCGCGACACATCCACGACGCTGCGGGTCTACGCGCACCTCATGCCTGGAGCCGACCGGCGCGCCGCCGACATCGTCGGGAGCATGCTCGAGTCCTAGCGCGACGACCATCCCGCCTCGGAAAGCTCGGCGCTCGGAACCGTGTCGGCAGTCTCGGTAGCGACGTCGTGCGACGACACCCCGAGCCAACCGGCGAGCTGGTACCGGGACACGAGCATCCGACCACCGACTCGCAGCACCGGCACGGGGAACGCTCCGCGCTTGATGGCCGCGTACGCGGTGCTGGTGCCCATGCGCAGGAGCACTGCGACCTCGGCCACCGTCATCAGCTCGGGGAGATCGGCAAGTCGTGCCTGATCGCCGAGGCGCTGCGAGGTGTCGAGACTCATCGGACGTTTCTCCCAAACGGTGTCGCCACCGATCTCTTCCATGGAGTACCCACCCTCGAGACGGCCGATCGTCGCGACTGGCGACCAATCACCGCGCCGGTGCCAGCGTGCTTTCGCCAACGCCGGGCCGAGCTCTGGGAGGCAGTACGTCTCACCACACAGAAGATCACCGGGGTGTGCACCGAGGTTTCGTCCCGTCCGGTAATGTGCCCCGCGATGGCGGCAGGGAACGTCGAGCGTCGGGGTCCGGGCCGGCCCCGCAAGTGGGCCGACGAGGCCGAGCGCAAACCTATCGGGCGCGGCTCGCGGAGGACCTGGCCGAACCGGCTCGGCTGCGCGTGGAGCTGCGCGAGGCCCGCGCCTCGATACGCCAACTCGAGCGCGAGCTGGACCGAACGGACCGCGCGCTCACCAAGGCCAAGGCGACACTCGACAAAGAGAAGGATGCGCGAGCGCACCTGGCTGAGCAGACTCGGCTGGTCGCCGCGCAGGTTCGGTTCTGGCAACGCCGCGCCGGCTTCGAGCTCTGACCGGCTGCTGCACGGATTGGGACCCCTTCGGGATGTCCCGGCTCACGTCCCACGGTGATGTCCCACGCTGTCCCGAGGCTGCGGGATGTCCCGGACCTGGTCCCACACCCTGTCTCGATCTGTCTCGCTACGACGATGACCACGCTCACGGAGATCTCCTCAGACCTGCTCACTGAAATTCCCCACCTCTGAGCATCCATCGGTAGGGGTGGGGCTCCTCTCAGGCTGTCGGTTGCGAGACCTGACCGCCGGCGAGAGGAGCCCCGTCGCGATGTTGACATCAGGGGAAGACATGGAGATCAACGCGTTGAGGAAGCGGGGTTGGTCGATCGCGGCCATCGCCCGCCACACCGGCCGGGACCGCAAGACGATCCGGGCCTATCTGAACGGCGACCGCGAACCAGGCGTCCGCGCGAAGCCCGAGCCGGACCCGTTCGACCGGTTCGAGGCGTACGTGCGGCAGCGGTTCGTCGATGACCCGCACGTGTGGGCCACGGTGCTGTTCGCCGAGGTGACGGCGCTGGGCTACGACCGGGCGTATCCGACCTTCACCCGCCAGCTGCGCGATCGCGAGCTGCGTCCGCATTGTGAGCCGTGCGCGTCGTCGAACGGGCGGGCGCACGTGGACATCGAGCATCCGCCGGGCGCGGAGATCCAGTGGGACTGGCTCGAGCTCGACGACACCCCGTGGGGCGCGAAGGCCTACGTGCTGGTCGGCGCCCTGTCGCACTCGAGCCGGTTCCGGGTGTGGTTCTCCGAGGCCGACGACCAGGCCCATCTCGTGGTCGGCATCGACGAGATCCTGCGCCGCCTCGGCGGCACGCCGAAGCGGTGGCGGGTCGATCGGATGGCGACGGTCATCAAGCCCGGCACCAGCGAGGTCCAGCGCAGCTTCGTGCCCGTCGCGAAGCACTACGGCGTCGGCGTCGATCCGTGCCCGCCCCGGCATGGCAACCGCAAGGGTGTCGTGGAGAAGAACATCCACTACCTCACCCAACGGTGGTGGCGCACCGCCCGCGTCGCGTCGCCGGCCGAGGCGCAGGTGAGCGCGGATCGGTTCTGCGTCGAGGTCGCCGACGCCCGGCCCCGCAACGGGACGACGGTCGCCGAGCTCGCCGACGCCGAATTGCTGCTGGCGCTGCCGGACGCGCCGTTCCCCGCGGAGGTGACCGTGGTGCGCACCGTCGCCGCCAACGCGCTGGTGTCGTTGTGGGGCAACCGCTACTCGGTCCCGCCCGGCCTCGTCGGCGGCCACGTGCAGATCCGCTGGCGGCTCGGCGCCCCCACGATCAACCTGTCGGCCGCCGGCGTCGTCGTGGCGACGCACACGCTCGCGCCGCGGGGCGCGCAGCGCACCGTGCGGCTCCCGGAGCACACCCAGGCGTTGGAGAACGTCGTGTTGGGCGCGTTCAACGCGGACCGGCCGTGCCGGCGCAAGCTCAACCGGCCGCCTTCTGACGCGGCCCTCGCGTTGGCCGCCGAGCTGCTCGGTGACCGCGGCGCCGATCCGGTGATCGACCTCGACGTGTACCGCCGCGCCATCGACGGGCAGGACGTGGGATGAGTACCAACGACACCCGCTACCAGCAGCTCCGCGCGCATCTCAACTACCTCAAGCTCGGCGCGGCGGCCGAAGCGCTCCCCGCGCATCTCGACAACGCGCTGAAAGCGAAGGCGACGCACACCGAGTTCCTCGAACAGCTCCTCGCCGTCGAGGTCGCCGCCGTCGAAGCCCGCCGCCACGCCGGGCTGTTGCGGTTCGCGAACTTCCCCGCGCCGTGGCGGCTCGAGGACTTCGACTTCTCCGCCCAACCCTCGATCGACCCCGCCCTGCTGCGCGACCTCGCCACATGCCGGTTCGCCGACGACGCCACCAACGTGTTGTTCATCGGGCCGCCCGGCGTCGGCAAGACCATGCTCGCGATCGCCCTCGGTCACGCCGCGGTCGACGCCGGCCTGCGCACCTACTACTGCACCGCCGCGGACCTGGCGGCGCGGTGTCGCAAGGCGGCGGTCGAGGGCCGGTGGGCGACCACGATGCGGTTCTTCAACGGGCCCGGCGTGTTGATCGTGGACGAGCTCGGCTACCTCCCGATGCCCGCCGAGGACGCCAACGCCCTGTTCCAGGTCATCTCGCAGCGCTACCTGCGCGGCTCGATCATCCTCACCACCAACCGCGGGGTCGCGTCCTGGGGCGACATCTTCGCCGACACCACCGTCGCCGCCGCCATGCTCGACCGGCTCCTCCACCGCTCCGTCGTGCTCAACATCACCGGCGACAGCTACCGCCTCCGCGCCCACCGCGCCCGCACCAAACAACTCACGAAGGGAGCCGACACCTAGAATCCACCCGCACCCAGGTGGGGAACTTCGATGAGCACACCTGGGGAATTTCAGCGAGCGGCGTCAGCCCACGCGTTGCGTGCATTGCCCGTCGCCGTTCGGGAAGGTGACGCGGGCGGCGTGCAGGCCCGGTCCCGCCCAGCAATCTACATATGCTTGCACATATATACGTCATGACATATGTTAAAGGACATGCCGCCTGCCCTCGACGTCCTCGACGTCCTCGAGGTGATCGCCGAACCGACACGCCGGCGCATCCTCGACGCGGTCCGGGAGTCGGAGCTGTCGGTCAACGACCTCGTCGACCGAGTCGGCATGCACCAGCCAGGCGTGTCGCGCCATCTCAAGGTGCTGCGCGACGCCGGTCTGGTGCAGGTCCGTCGCGATGCCCAACGGCGGCTCTACCGGCTGCGGCCGGAACCGCTGATGGAGCTCGATGCCTGGCTCGAGCCCTACCGCGCCGAGTGGGCCGGCCGGCTCGACGCGCTCGAGGGGCACCTCGCGCGCACCGCCGAGAAGATCACGCCAAACCCGAAGGGACGCCGATGAGCGACCGAACCCCCTCTCTCTACGACGGCACGATGGAACGCACGGCCGATGGCGGCGTCATCCGGTTCGAACGCCGACTCGACTACGGGATCCGCGAGGTGTGGGACGCGATCACGAACCCGGAGCGCATCGCCGACTGGGGGTTGCCGTTCGACGCCGATATCACCATCGATCTTCGTGAGGGCGGCGAGAGGGT
>DATJWM010000181.1:0-15422 GCA_035501255.1 Mycobacteriales bacterium
GCGGAACGGTGTTGATGAGCACGCCGGTCACCTCTGTGTGCCGTGACGACACCGGAGTCAACGCCGTCGTCACCGCTGGGCCGGACGGGCAGAAGTCCCTTGCCTGCTCGGCCGTCATCAGCTCGATGCCGCTTCCCTCGCTGATCCTCGCGCTCGACCCGCCCGCTCCCGACGAGGTGACCGCGGCCGCTCATCGGCTCAGCCACCGTGACTTCCTCACGGTCGCCCTCGTTGTGCCGGAGTCGGCGAGCTTCCCCGATAACTGGATCTACATTCACTCCCCCGACGTGAAGGTCGGCCGAATCCAGAACTTCGGGTCGTGGTCGCCGTACCTGGTCAAAGACGGCCGGACCTGCCTGGGCATGGAGTACTTCGTGTTCGAAGGCGACGAACTGTGGAACAGCAGTGATGCCGATCTCGGAGTCCTCGCCGAGAAGGAGCTCATCGAGCTCGGTCTCGTCGGCAACGGTCAGGTCGAAGCAGCATTCGTGGTCCGGATGCCGAAGGCCTACCCGGTGTACGACGAGGGGTACAGCGACGCCGTCGACACGATCAGGCACTGGCTTGCCGCTGCGGTCCCCAACGTGTACCCGGTGGGACGCAACGGCATGCACAAGTACAACAACCAGGACCACTCGATGATGACCGCGCTGCTCTCCGTCGAGAACCTCGTCGACGGAACCGATCACGATGTGTGGGCGGTGAACGTCGAAGAGGACTACCACGAGGAGCACTCGACGCCGTCGTCGCCTGCGACCGGAACCGGCCGGGCCGCTCCGGTGCTGCCCCGCCGGATCAGTCCGGGTGACGCGACGGCCGACCAGGCCTGACGCCGGTCTCCGCGGCGGCAACCGCGATCACCAGGAGTCCGAGTGGCAGCAGGTAGTGGTTGAAGAAAGTCTGCTTGTTCCCCAGATCGAACGCCCACATCACCAACGCCGAAGCCGCGGCCAGACCGCCCAGTGTGCGCGGCGCCCGCCAGAGCGCGACGGCGTAGGCGATCGCGACGAGGACGACGACCAACCAGAAGCCGACCACGTGGCCGTGACGGGCGAAGGCAGCGGGTAGGTCGAGCGCATCCGTGCGCACCCCAAGCGCGAGGTTCGCCCGAACCGCGTCGTGCCACATGTCCCGAGGGCCGGCGATGAACCAGGGAAGCACCGCCGCGACCGCAAGCGCGCACGCCGCGGCCGTCCGGCGGAGACCGAAGACCGGCCAGACGGCAAACAACGGGAGCAGCAACACAATGTGCTGCTTGCTGGCGAGGGCGAACGCCAGGGCAACGACGGCAACCCAAGGACGCTCCGCACGAAGCGCGAGGAACAGCACGGCAAACGCCGCGATGAGCAGCGGCTCGGTCCACGATCGGTTCACGAGCAGAGTGAACCCGGGCACGATCAGGACGAGCGAGGCAACCGTTGCCGACCCTCGGGTGCCGAGGCGGCGAATCACGACCGCCGCGACCAGCAAGGCTGCGAGCAGCCCGTAACGCACGTCGCCCAACAGCCAGCGGAACGGCGCCAGGATCACCGTCGTAATCGGTAGGTACGGGTAGACGGCCTGGAGCCCGGTGCTGTCGCTCCAGTGCTGCCGGTACATGTCGTCGCCGTGCACGAGGCCGGTGCTCGACTGTTGGAGCAGTTCCCACACGTCGATTCCGGGGTTGTTGATCACAACGATCGTCACGATTCCGGTCGCGGTCGCGGCAGCCAGGAGCGCCCACCACACCAGCCGCGAGACCCGGCCGGTGGTCAGCAGCACACCTGCCCCGAGCACCGCGGTAAGAACGGTCAAGACCTCGATCGCGTGCAGGTCCGGCCCATGAAGATAGAGGTACCGCCGTGTCGGTTCGACCACCGCCTCGACCACACACACCGCCGCGGGGACGGCGAGCATCGTTCGGTTCGCAACGGCGAGTTCGGCCCCGGACCCCACAACGAGCAGAGCAAACAGGAACCCGATCGCGAGGCACCCGAGGGCCGCGGAGTTGTAGTACCCGGCGTGGGCGCTATCCCCGATCGCCAGCAGGCTCCAGGCAACAAGAAGTGTGGCCGTCGCTGCGCGACTCACCGCCGTACCCCGGAGGTCTTCTGCTGCGCTGGACAGGTGATCGCCTCAGCAGCCGCGCTGCACGGTCTCGGCCTTGATGGTGGCGAGCGACTGATACGGCAACCGCAACAGTGTTGCCACGAGCGACATCGGCGCCTCGACCATCGCAAGCGGGCCGTGCCAGCACCGCTCGAAGCGAATCCGCGCCCGACTCAATTGCGCGCGCGGAGCCACGACCGTCATCCCGCCGCTGTCGTGGGACTCGTCGTAGCTTGCCGCGTACCGAGCCTCTCCCTGGGTGGTGTCCGGGTGCGGCACGAAGCAGACGACATGTTCGGCAAAGGTGTGCAGCACGTCCGGACAACCGGCCGCCTCGGAAAACAGCAACGTGGCGGTCGGGTTGACGGCGAGCACCTTCTTCGCCACCGCGATCTTGTTGCTGTCGCCAGGCGAATTGACGAGGACGACGAGCCCGGTCTTGCCGATCGGGTCGGTATGCGGGTAGGCGACGAACCGAACGAAGAAAGCCAGGACCGCGATGACCGCGACAACCGTGCAAATGGCCACCAGTCGGCGTGCGTGCACGCTTCAACAATAGGGATGACGGGCGCTGCTGGTCAGCGACTTCGTGGTTCCAGTGAACCGGTTCGCACCCTCGTGCGTGACACGGGCGAGGAGCCGACCGGGCGCATGCGCCATCACCGAGAGGACCCAGCGCCATGCACAGGACACGAATCGCCGTCGCCGTCGCCGTCGCTGCCACGATCACGAGCACGTGGGCAATCGCCTCGGCGAACGCGTCCGTGCATCCCGCTGCGCGTGAATCCGGCCCGGCGCACCTTCACTCCCACCATGGCAAGTTGGGCACGTACCTCGAAGATGCGCGCGGGCACGCACTGTATGAGTTCAAGCACGACAAGCACGGCAAGTCGAGCTGTTACAGCCCGTGCTCGACCTACTGGCCACCCCTTCTCACGCACGGCAAACCGGTCGCGGGGCACGGCGTGTCAGCCAGCAAGCTCGGCACCGTGAAACGCAAGGACGGCAGTCGGCAGGTCACGTACAGCGGTCATCCGCTCTACGCCTACACCGGCGACACCAAAGCCAACCAAACCAACGGCGAGGGCTCCACTGCCTTCGGCGGTGAGTGGTACGTCATGGGCGCCAAGGGGAAGGCCCTCGACGGCGACTGACAGATCGCCTGTTCAGGCGTACCTCAGCGATCCCGGCGTCGTCAGCAACTCCCCGGACTCGAGCCAGGTCTTCAACCCGGACAGGATCATCGGCCAGCCGCCGTAGATCTCGGGACTCGCGGTCTCGCGGAGGTCGTCATGGGTGAGGAGCAGCCGGCAAGAGTCGCCGACCGGTTCGATCTCCCAGGTCACGCGCGAGAAGCCTTCCGCCGCGACCTCCTCGCTCCACAGCGCCCGCATGGTGTGCACGAGACGGCGCGGAGGCTCGGCCTCGAGCACCTCGCCCTCCCCGAGCGGACCCGTTGCCTTGTCCGCTTCGAGCGAGATGGGCGAACCCGTCGTCCAGTCCGACATCACCCGCACTCCGAACTGGTACTTGCTGCGGACCGACGGATCGGTGATCGCCTCCCACAGTCGCTCGGGCGTGGTCTTGATGTAGATCTCGTAGATCTTTTCCATCGTGGTCTCCAACTCACGTTTGAGGATGCTCATCCCGGCGACCCAGGGTTCGGCGTACTTGCTCACCCAGCGGTCATGAATGAGCCGGATCGGCACCGGGTTCAGGTAGTGCAGCTTCTGCCGGCCGCGCCGCTGGGTGAGGATCAACCCGGCGTCCTCGAGCGCCTTCAGATGCTTCATGACCCCGAAGCGAGTCATGTCGAAACGCTGTTCCAGAGCGCCGAGCGTCTGTCCGTCGGCGACGAAGAGCTCATCAAGCAGCCGGCGGCGGGTCGGGTCGGCGAGGGCCTTGAAAACCGCGTCGTCGGTCGCCTCCTCCGCCGACCGTGAGCTCATGTCGACAGATTAGGTGACTAAATAGTCACATGTCAATCTCCACCGACGATCGCTTCGGCCTCGATCTCCACCCGCCAACGCGGGTCGAGAAGACCGGCCACGACCACCATCGTCGCGGCCGGTCGGGTGTCCGAGAACATCGACCGGTGCGCCGCGGCAACGGCATCCGCGTCGCCGACGTCGGTGAGATAGATCCGAGTGCGCACCACGTCCTCCGGTGTCGCGCCGGCCTCCGCGAGCGCGCCGGCGATGATCTGAAGGCAGCGCTCGGCCTGTAGCCCCGCATCGTCCGGACACTCACCGTCCGAGTACACCGGCGCCGTACCCGCGACGACCACACGAGCGCCCTCGCGGACGGCTCGGCTGAAGCCGACCCTCGCCTCGAACGGTGAGGCGGAGCTCACCAACTGCCGATCTCGCACCAGGCTCCCCTTACCTGTCGGCCTCGCGTGCCTCGCGTGCCTCGCGTGCCTCGCGTGCCTCACGCTCCTCACGCGCCGCACGTTCCCGGGCGGCCCGCTCCTCCCGTGCCCGACGCTCCCGCGTCTCACGCTGCTCGCGAAGCTCTTGCGGCGTTTCCAGCGTCACTCGGCTCCGGCGGCGATAGCCCAGGCCCGGCAACGGCCCGACCGCCGACGCGAGCATCACCGCGTTCGGAACGGACAACGGTCCGTCGTCGGTCAACAGATTGACATAGGTCATGCTCATGCTCGAGACCGTGCCCTCCAGCGGGCCGTTGATCGAGCCATTGCGGACGATGATCGCGTCCCCGATCGAGAACGGTCGTGACAACAGCAGCAGCACCCCGGCAAACACGTTGCCCAACGACTGCTGGGCGGCGATACCGATCACCACACCCGTCACCGCTCCACCCACGAGCAGCTGATGGATCGGTACGCCGAAGATGCCGAGCGAACAGAGCAGGATCACGAGGTAGCCGAAGATCGTGATCAGCCAGCGAATGATCCCGGCGTGGCTGGCGTCCGTGCGGCTGCCGAGCGCCTCGTAGGCCTCGCCCGCCGTCAGGCGGACGGCGACGACCGCCGACACGATGAAGAGCACGCCGCCGATCCAGACCACGAGCTTCTCGTTCAGCGAGCCGTGCGGATGGCCGGCGATCCCCGCGACCGCGAAGCTCGCCACCGCGACGACGCCCGCGAGACCGGCGTAGCGCAGGTGGTGCCGGGTGGTGCGCGCCGCCGGAGTCGGCGCGCCCGCTGCCGCTTCGGTGCGATGCCGGCGCAGCTTCACCAAAGAAATCTATCCGGATCGGACGGCGCTGGTCGCCCGTGACCTCTAGCGGTCATCGACGCCGGAAACGGCAGCGCGGTGCGCCGCGTCGACATGCTGGAGATATCCGGGGTGACGCGCGATGTAGTCCGCGATGAACGGGCACAGGGGCGTGATCTGCTGATGATGTGCGACCACATCATCAAGCGCGCCCCGAGCCAGTGCACTCCCGATCCCGTGTCCCTCCCACCTCGGGTCGACCTCGGTGTGGGTGAACACGACCCGATCACCTCGCGGGCGGTACGCAGCGAAACCGGCGAACTCGCCATCGACCCGGACTTCGTAGCGATGATCAATCTCGTTGTTGGTGACCTCGATGCTCGGAGCGACCCCGGATCCGAACCCGTCAGCACTCATCCCTCCACCGCCGCCAGCAGGGCGTCCTCGGTGAACGGTTTGCTCAGATACGCAACGGCACCGGATTGGGCCGCGCGATCATAGTCTCGCGGCTCGAGTTGGGCGGAGAAGACGACCACGCGCACCGCCGTGGCTCTCGGCATCGTTTGGAGCTCTGCCATCACCTGCCAACCGTCGCGGCCGGGGAGGCGAAGGTCGAGGAGAACGACGTCGATCGCGTCATCGATCGAGAGGAGGTCCAGCGCCGCGTCGCCGTCGGCCGCCTCGACCACGTCGTGCCCAGCCATCTCGAGCAGCAGACGGGCAAGCACCCTGATATCGGGTTCATCCTCAGCGACGAGCACTCGGCTCACGGTGCGGGCACCATGAGATGAGGTTAGTGGCCGGGTCGCGGCCGCATCGCTCACCACGGCAGCCCGCATGCCGGGCGGGTCTCCGCGCCTGCGTAGGCTGGATCGATGTCACCGAGTCTCGAACAACGACGCCTTGCCATCGCCGCCGCGTTGCGAGCCGTCATGGCGGAGCCACTGCCCGCCTCGGCACGGACCACACGCCCGGTCGCCGCGACGCCGGAGGTCGAGCCGACCCGAGGAACGCCGGAACCGCGGTTGCTGGCGGCCGACGCGATCGAGTGGGAACGCGAACTCGCCACCGAGGACCTCGACGAGCCATCGACCGACTTCGGCAGGGATTCGGACGAGGACGATTCGAGCTGGCCAACCCCCGCGGTGCCGCCGTTGGAGCCGGCCGGCTCGCTGTCACGGGCGGCGTCGCTCGCGTTGTTCGGTCACGTCTGAGCGAGCCGGCACCGGGGCGGAAGGCCGTCTTAACCGGAGGCGAGTGCGGAGTGCATCTCCCAGACGAGGAGTTCGGCGGCCTCCACCGCCTGCACTCGCTGCCCACCCGCGGCGGTAAACCGCACGGAGTCTCCCGCCCGTAGCAAGCCGGCCCCCTCGAGCTCGACGGTGCCCTCCGCGACAAACAGATGGACGTACGGCGCATCCGGCAACGTGACCGCGTCGCCGGCCGACAGGCGGGTCGCGAGCAGCGCGGCATCGCGATTCCCGATCCGAATCGCCGCCTCGCCGGCATGTTTTGCGATCCCCGACGCCACCGGGACGAGAGCCCGCCGCAGGTCATCGTCCGCGATCTCCAACTGCTCGTAGCCAGGGGCACGTGAGCTGCCGTCAGGCACTACCCACATCTGGACAAAGTGCACCGGATCGTGATGGGCCGCACCGTTCAACCGCCACGAATCGTTCTTCTCCGAGTGCAGGATGCCGGTCCCGGCGCTCATCCGCTGAGCGAGTCCGGGATAGATCACCCCGGAGTTTCCGGTTGAGTCCTGGTGGACGAGCGAGCCCTGCAACACCCAGGTCACGATCTCCATGTCCCGATGGGGGTGGGTCTCGAAGCCGGTCCCGGGCGCAACCGTGTCGTCGTTGCTGACCAGCAGCAGCCCGTGGTGGGTATTGCTCGGGTCATAGTGCGGACCGAAGGAGAAGGAGTGCTTCGAATCCAGCCAGGGGAGCGTGGTGGCGAAGCGATCCTCGCGTCGGCGGACGTCGATGAGTTCGCTGGTCACGGCGAGGAGAACAGGACGCCGGGATTGAGCATTCCCCCGGGGTCGAAAGCCGCCTTGACCGCCCGCATCGCGGCGATCTCCGACGGACTGCGCGACAGGGCCAGGTACGCGCGCTTCGCGCGCCCCACGCCGTGCTCGGCACTGATCGACCCGCCGTAGGACGCGACCAGCCTCAGCACCGCGTCGCTTACTGCTTCGTCCGCGTCCAGGGCGTCGAGGACGTTGACGTGCAGGTTGCCCTCGTTGATATGCCCGAACAGGATCGTTCGCGCTTTCGGCGCGACGGCCTCGATGGCGCCGGGAAGCCGCGCCGTCGACTCCGCAAACGCGGCCAGTGGCACCGCGACATCGAGCTTGACCGGTACGCCACTGGCGTTGATCGCCTCGGTGTGCGCCTCGCGGTACAACCAGAGAGCGTGGCGGCCGCGCGGATCGCTCGCGAGGGTCGCGTCCAGGACGAGATCGCCGGCACGTTCGAGCGCGTCGAGGAGGTCGTCGCTTGGATCCTCTGCCCCGGCGCATTCGACCAGCACATAGGCCGGATGCTCCTCGGCAAACGGCGCCGCCAGACCCGCGTGCGCGCGAACGAGCGTGAGCCCATCGGCGTAGAAGAGTTCGGCGGCCTCGAGGGTCGGCAATGCCCGCAGCGTACGGACCAACTCGACCGATTCCGCGGTGCCCGGGACCGCGATCAGCGCGACCGCCCGCTCGGGGAGCAGCGGCACCAGGGTCAGCCGAAGCCGGGTGATGATCGCCAGCGTCCCCTCGGCTCCGGCCAACAGCGACCCGAGGTCGTAACCGGTGTTGTCCTTAGGCAGTCCCGCGAGCCGGCTGACCACTGATCCGTCCGGCAGCACCGCCTCGAACCCAGCGACCTGCGCCCGCATCGTGCCGTAGCGCAACACTCGCTCACCGCCGGCGTTGGTGCTCACCATGCCACCGAGGGTGCAGGAGTCCCGAGCGGCGAAGTCGACGCCGAGGTCGTAGCCCGTCGGGCGAACCACCTGCTGAAGGGCCGCGAGGGTGCAACCGGCTCCGGCGGTCACTTGCCCCGCAACCACGTCGACGTCCTCGACGTCCGCGAGCCGAACCGTGCTGATGAGGACCGCGTCGTCGACCGGAATCGAGCCGCCGACGAGACCGGTGTTGCCACCTTGGACGCACAGCGCGACCCCGGCCGCGGCGCACGCCTTCACCACCTCCGCCGTCTCACCGGTGGTCGCCGGGCGGACGACGCACGACGCGGAACCGCGGAAGCGGCCGGTCCAGTCGGACTCGTACGACGCCACGACGGACCGGTCGTGGAGCACGTGCGCATCGCCGACGACCGCCCGTAGCGAGTCGAGGAGAGCAGCGCTCACGACAGGACGCGCAGACGCACGGTCTCCGCCATCGCGGCGAGCTTGTCCGGCACGCCCGTGGGGTAGTCGACCGCCACATCGGTGATCACGTAGCCCAGATCTCCGCGAGTGCCGAGCAGCTGTCCCTCGATGTTCACCTTGTTGTCGGCGAGGAGCCCGTTGATCGACGCGAGCACACCGGGCACGTTCTGATGCAGGTGCACGATCCGATGCGTGCTCGGTCGCGACGGCAGCTGGAGGTGCGGAAGGTTGACGCTCATCATCGTGGTGCCGTCGACGAGATAGTCGCGCAACTTGGTCGCGACGTACCTTCCGATGTCCTGCTGGGCCTCTTCGGTGGAGCCGCCGATGTGCGGGGTGAGGATGACGTTTCGCAATCCCCGAAGGTCGGAGCTGAACTCCTCACCTCGAGCCTTCGGCTCGAGGGGAAACACATCGACCGCTGCGCCGGCAAGATGACCGGACTCGATGTGCGCGCGCAACGCGCCGTGGTCGACGAGGAACCCGCGGGAGAGATTGAGGAAGAGCGCGCCTTGACACATACGGGCGAACTGGTCCTCACCGAACATGTCCGCGTTGCCGGGTCGACCGTCGACGTGCAGGGTCACGATGTCGCTACTCGACAACAACTCGTCGAGGCTTGCACACCGACGGGCGTTCCCCAGGGCCAGCTTGTCAGCGGTGTCGAAGAACGACACCGACATCCCGAGCGCCTCGGCCAGCACCGACAGCTGGGCGCCGATGTTGCCGTACCCGACGATCCCCAGCCGACGACCGCGGATTTCGTGGGCGCCGTCGGCGGACTTGTCCCACACACCGGCGTGCAGGTCGGAGCTCTTGTCCGTCAACCGACGCGTCAGCGAGATGATCTCCGCAATCGCCAGCTCGACCACGCTTCGGGTGTTCGAGAACGGCGAGTTGAACACCGCGATCCCGCGTTCGGAGGCGGCCGGAAGATCGATCTGGTTCGTGCCGATGCAAAACGCCCCGACCGCAAGGAGATCGGGCGCGGCAGCGAAGGTGGCTGCACCGATGTCGGTCTTGGAGCGGATACCCAGAAGGTGAACGCCGTCGAGCCGCTCGGCCAGCTCGGCCGGGTCGAGCGCGCCCTTCGTGGTCTCCACCTGCACCCCGCCCGTCTCGAGAACAGACACGGCATCGGGGTGAACGTTTTCAAGCAGAAGCGCGCGAATCGCGCCTTGCTGGGACACGGACGTCACGGGATTCCTTACGCGGGCGTACTCGATCGACCGCCCTCCAGTCTACGAACCGGTCGGCGCCGCTTCGCGGGGAGCGGGCGACCGGCTTAGGCCAGCAGCGCAGCCCCGGCCAGGCGGAGATCGGCTACCAGGCTCTGGAATGCGGCGTCGCCGTCGTCGGCACGCAGGACCGCAGAGGGGTGGATCGTGGCAAGGGCGTAGACGCTGCGCGGCGCGGCCTCGTCGTCGACCGGCCCGAAGTCAGCGGGCCGCGCCGCGGACGCCGGCCAGGGCACCAACACTCCCCGAGACCGGGTGACCCGAAACTCCGGACCGAACAGCGCTTTGCCGGCGGTCGACCCCAGCGCGACGACCACATGCGGAGCGAGCAGCCTGAACTCGGCGAGCAACCACGGACGGCAGGCGCTCACGTCGGCGGCGTCGGGGGTCGCGTGGATCCGTCGTTGACCCTGTCCGGTCGACCGATGCTTGAAGTGCTTGACCGCGTTGGTCGTGTAGATGTCGTGCGGGTCCAGTCCGGCCTCGCCGACGGCCCGGTCGAGCAGCTGACCGGCCGGCCCGACGAACGGCTCACCGCGCCGGTCCTCGATGTCCCCAGGCTGTTCTCCCACGAAGACGACACGAGCGTTCGAGGGCCCCTTGCTGAAGACCGTCTGGGTCGTGTCCTCGTGCAGTGGACAGCCCGTGCACGCGCGAGCCGCGGCCCGCAACCGGTCGATGGTCGCTCCCGCGGGGATGAAGTCCTGGGCGCCGCTCACGGGACCGGGTGCTGGGCGTCGTACCGCGAGAATGACGGATACTTTGCGGCGAGCAGCACGAGCCCGACCAGGCACGCCAGCCCGCCGGATACCACCGCAAACTCGGTGGAGACCAACGTCGCGACGGTGCCCGACTCGATGTCGCCGAACCGCGGCCCGCCCGCCACGACGACGATGAACACGCCTTGCAGCCGGCCGCGCAACGCGTCCGGCGTCGCGACCTGAAGGATCGTGTTGCGAAAGATGGCGCTGACCATGTCCGCGGCGCCGGCGATAGCGAGCATGAGCAAGCCGAACCACAGCTGATGGGCGAAACCGAAGACCGCGATCGACGCTCCCCAGACGGCCACCGCGATCAGCACGGCACGCCCTTGCCGGCGCACCCGTCCGGACCATCCCGACAGGCCGGCGCCGATCAGCGCGCCGGTCGGGGGTGCGGCGTACAACAAGCCTGCAGTGCCCGCACCGCCGTGGAAGGTGCCGGTGGCCAGCGCGGGGAACAGGGCGCGCGGCATTCCGAAGATCATGGCGTTGAGGTCGACCAGGAAGGTCATCAGGAGGTTCTTGCGCGGACCGAGGAACCGCAGTCCCTCGACGACGGACTTCAGCCCGGCGCGCGCGCCCCCACCTTCGGGTGGGACCGGTGGAAGCCGCACAAGTGCGTAGATGATCGCGAGGAAGGACAGCGCGTCAAGCCCGTACGCCCAGGTGAAGCCGAGGGTCGCGACGAGGACGCCGGCGATCAGCGGACCCGCAGTCAGCGCGGTGTTCTGGCTGATCTGGCCGAGGGAGTTCGCCGCCGGGAGAAGCTCGGTCCGCACGAGGCGCGGCAGCATCGCGCCGCGCGCCGACGCGTCCACCGAGAACACCCCCGCCTGGGCGCCGACCAGGACGTAGATCACCGACAAGCGCTCCAGACCGGCCGCGGCCTGCACGACCATCAGGACCGACAGCGTCGTGAGGATGCTGCTGGTCAACAGCATCAGCTTGCGCCGATCGACCGAATCGGCGATCGAGCCACCGAGCAGCCCGAAGACGATCAGCGGGATGACGGTCACCAAGCCGGTGATCCCCACGTCGAACGACGAGTGCGTGATCCGAAACACCTGGAGCTGGGCCGCGATGATCGTCACCTGACTACCGACGTTGGACACCGTGTAGCCGAGCCACCAGCGCCGATAGTCCGCGCTCTCCCGCAGCGGAGTGACGTCGGCCGCGATGCGCTGCCACAGCGGGGGCTTTGGCAGCGCCTGGGTCACGGGCTGAGCCTCTCGATTCGCCACCCGTCCCGGTCGCAGGCGTAGCGCAACCGGTCGTGCAACCGGTCGTGGCGGCCTTGCCAGAACTCCACCGTGTCCGGGCGCACCCGGTAGCCGCCCCAGTTCGGCGGACATGGGACGTCGGATCCGGCGTAGCGCGCGGAGATCTCGGCGACGCGCTCGTCCAGTACGTCGCGGGAGCCGATGACGCTCGACTGGGCACTGGCGAGTGCGGACACCTGTGCACCCCGCGGCCGGGAGGCGAAGTACGCCGTCGACTCCTCGCGGGACAGCCGCGCCGCGCGTCCGGACACGATCACCTGCCGCGCCAGCGCGTGCCAGGGAAACAGCAGCGAGACCCGAGCCTCGTGGGCGATCGCGATCCCTTTCCGCGACTCGTAGTTCGTGTAGAACACGAACCCCTCGCGGTCCGCTCCCTTGCAAAGGACCGTCCGGCTGCTCGGCGCGCCGTCAGGGTCGACGGTGGAGACGACCATCGCGTTGACCTCGGGGAGGTCTGCTTCGGTCGCGTCCGCGAGCCACGCCTGCCAGAGGTCGACCGGCTCCGCAGGCAGTCCGGCCGCCGACAAGCCGGCGGCCTGGTAATCCCGACGCAGGGTCGCGAGATCGACGTGGTGGCTCACGGCTCGACGCTCTCACGTGCGATCGGACGCGGTCCGGGAGGGGATCCCGCGACACCCGCGCTACTCACGAGTAGCACAATGACCGTGGCGGCCCTCGCGCGTCGCGACCCAAGGAGGCCTCATGGTCGACCAACCCTTCTCCCCCGGCTTGGAAGGCGTCATCGCCTTCGAGACCGAGATCGCCGAGCCCGACAAGGAGGGCTCCGCCCTGCGGTATCGGGGGGTCGACATCGAAGACCTCGTCGGACGGGTGGGCTACGGCAACGTCTGGGGACTCCTCGTCGACGGGCGCTTCGCCCCGGGCCTGCCACCCGCCGAGCCGTTTCCCGTCCCGGTCCACTCGGGCGACATTCGGGTCGACGTACAAAGCGCGCTCGCCACGCTCGCCCCCGCGTGGGGACTCGAGCAACTGCTCGACATCAACGACGACGAGGCCCGCGACGACCTCGCCCGCTGCTCCGTCACCGCGATGTCCTTCGTCGCGCAAGCGGCCCGCGGACTCGGCCAGCCGATGGTCCCGCAAAAGCGCATCGACGAGGCGGACACGGTCGTCGAACGCTTCATGGTCCGCTGGCGCGGTGAACCGGACCCCGCCCACACCCGCGCGGTCGACGCCTACTTCGTCTCCGCCGCCGAGCACGGCATGAACGCCTCGACGTTCACCGCGCGGGTGATCGCATCGACCGGCGCGGACGCTGCCGCCT
This sequence comes from Mycobacteriales bacterium, assembly GCA_035501255.1. Taxonomy (GTDB): domain Bacteria; phylum Actinomycetota; class Actinomycetes; order JAFAQI01; family JAFAQI01; genus JAFAZI01. The sequence goes on from DATJWM010000181.1 coordinate 13,216, forward strand.
GCCTGTCCGGCGCGGTCGGGGCGCTATCCGGACCGCTTCACGGCGGCGCCCCTTCGCGCGTCCTGAAGATGCTCGACGACGTCGCCGAGGAAGGCGACGCCCGCCGCTACGTGAAGCGAGTGCTGGACTCCAAGCAACGACTGATGGGTTTCGGCCATCGGGTGTACCGGGCGGAAGACCCTCGCGCCCGCGTTCTGCGGCGCACGGCGAAGGAGCTCCGGGCGCCCCGGGTCGAAGTCGCGGAGGCGCTGGAGAACGCCGCCCTCGCCGAACTTGCGGAGCGCTACCCCGACCGGGTTCTGGCGACGAACGTCGAGTTCTGGTCGGCGGTGGTCCTCGACTTCGCCGAGGTGCCGCCGCACATGTTCACCTCGATGTTCACCTGCGCCCGGGTCGCCGGATGGAGCGCGCACATCTTGGAGCAGAAGCGGACCGGCCGATTGATCCGCCCGTCCGCGCGGTACGTGGGGCCGGCGAGCCGCACGGTCGGGTCCGTCCCGGGCGCACCGGAGATCGGCGTCACGGATCGCCCGTAGTCTGAAACGGTGACGACCACCGACCTCGCGATCCCTACCCACCTCCGACCCAGCGACGGCCGGTTCGGTTCGGGCCCGACCAAGGTCCGACCCGAGCAGCTCGCCGCGCTGGCCGCGACGGGTACGTCGTACCTCGGCACGTCGCATCGCCAGGACGGCGTCCGATCGGTGGTCAAGCGGGTCCGGGACGGCGTCGCGTCGCTCTTCGACCTCCCCGCCGGCTACCAGGTCGTCCTCGGCAACGGCGGCGCGACCCTCTTTTGGGACCTCGCCACGTTCTGCCTGATCGACCACCGCTCGCAACACCTCTCGTTCGGCGAGTTCTCCTCGAAGTTCGCCAAGGCGGTGGCCGCGACGCCGTTCCTCGAGACCCCGACGGTGTTCACCGCCGAGCCCGGCGACGCACCCTCGCTCGTGGCCGAATCGGGAATCGACGCCTACTGCCTGCCGCACAACGAGACGTCGACCGGGGTGATGACCCACGTCACCCGGCCTGAAGGAGCAGACCCGGGCGCGCTGATGCTCGTTGACGCGACGAGCGGCGCCGGCGGGCTGCCGATTGACCTCACCGCCACCGACGCGTACTACTTCGCACCGCAAAAGGCGTTCGCCTCCGATGGCGGCCTGTGGCTCGCCATCCTGTCACCGGCAGCGATCGAGCGCGCCGAGCGTCTCGTTCCCAACCGATGGGTGCCGGCCACTCTCGATCTCACCATCGCGATCGAGCAGTCGCGTCTCGAACAGACCTACAACACCCCGGCGCTCGCCACGCTCTTCCTGATGGCCGAACAGCTCGACTGGATGAACGGCCACGGCGGTCTGGAGTGGGCGGTGCAACGCACCGCCGACTCGAGCAACCGGCTGTACACGTGGGCAGAAAAGTCATCGTTCGCCGAGCCGTTCGTCACCGACCCGGCCAAGCGGTCACTCGTCGTCGGGACGATCCGCCTCGCCGATGAGATCGATGCCGCTCTCGTGGTGAAGGCACTGCGCACGAACGGCATCGTCGACGTCGGCGCCTACCGGGCGGCCGGCTACAACGGCCTGCGGGTCGGGATGTTCCCGGCGATCGAGCCGACCGACGTCGAGGCACTGACGGCGTGCATCGACTGGATCGTCGACCGCCTCTAGCCGCGCGCCCTCACCGATGAACAGATACGCCGTCACGGCGACCGTCAGCGCGATCGCGATGGTCACGGTGGCGGCCGCGCCCGCCGTCGGGACCACGCGCTCGGCCCGCCCTGCCCAGACCGCCAGCGCTGACTCTCTGCGCTGGGGGAAGTGCCCGGTCCACGCGTACCCGGACCTGTCCGGCTCCGGCACGAAATGCGCCAAGCTGCGGGTCCCTATCAACTACGCGAAGCCGGGTGGCGCGACGCTGACGCTCGAGGTGTCGCGCGTCCGGCACAGCTCCTCGACCGCCAACTACAAGGGAGTCATCCTCACCAACCCGGGCGGGCCGGGCGACGGCGGTCTGGATCTCGGCACCGAACTCGCGGGCTCGGTGCCGGGCAATGTCGGCGCGGACTACGACTGGATCTCGTGGGACCCCCGAGGCATCGGCGCGAGCCGGCCCCGGCTGCACTGCGAGTCCGGCTATTTCACGGCGCCGCGCCGGAGTTACGTGCCGACCTCGAAGAGCCTGCTGCACTACTGGCTGCATCGCGCCAA
>DATJWM010000182.1:0-14623 GCA_035501255.1 Mycobacteriales bacterium
GACCCGGGAGAACCCGATGCCGATCCCGCCGGCGAACTTCGACAGCTTCGCGACCTGGGTGTAGCGGCTGTAGATGGAGTCGAGCTCATCGCGCGGGCTGTCGCAGAACCCGGCGGAGGCAATCGAGTTCTACCGGCTGCTGTCATCGCTGTCCTACCTGCCGAGCTCTCCGACTTTGTTCAACTCCGGCACCAGCCACAGCCAGATGTCCTCCTGCTACCTGGTCGACTCGCCCCGGGACGAGCTCGAGTCGATCTACGACCGTTACGCGCAGGTCGCCAAGCTGTCGAAGTTCGCTGGTGGCATCGGGATCTCGTGGTCTCGCGTCCGCTCGCGTGGTGCGCTGATCCGCGGCACCAACGGGCAGTCGAACGGCATCGTGCCGTGGCTGCGCACGCTCGACTCGTCGGTCGCCGCGGTCAACCAGGGTGGTCGTCGCAAGGGTGCCGCGTGCGTCTACCTCGAGCCGTGGCACCCAGACATCGAGGAGTTCCTCGAGCTGCGCGACAACACCGGCGAGGATGCGCGTCGTACCCACAATCTCAACCTCGCGAACTGGATCCCGGACGAGTTCATGCGTCGCGTCGAGGCTGACGAGATGTGGACGCTTATCGACCCGGACCAGGCGCCCGAGCTGCCCGACCTCTGGGGCGAAGCCTTCGACGTCGCCTACCGGGCGGCCGAGGCCGAGGGCCGGGGCGCCAAGCAGGTCAAGGCTCGCGACCTCTACGGCAAGATGATGCGCACCCTCGCCCAGACCGGCAACGGCTGGATGACGTTCAAGGACGCGTCCAACCGCACGTGCAACCAGGTCGACCCGTCGGGCGAGCCGGGGTCGCCGGTCGTGCACCTGTCGAACCTCTGTACCGAGATCATCGAGGTGTCCTCCGACTCGGAGACGGCGGTCTGCAACCTCGGGTCGATCAACCTCGCCAAGCACGTCACAGCCGATGGTGTCGACTGGGACAAGCTGCGACAGACGGTCCGTACGGCGGTGCCGTTCCTTGATCGGGTGATCGACATCAACTACTACCCGAGTGAAGAAGCCGCCAGGTCCAACCCACGTTGGCGGCCGGTTGGCCTCGGAGTCATGGGCCTGCAGGACGTGCTCTTCGCTCTGCGTCTCCCCTTCGACTCGGCGGAAGCGCAGGAACTTTCGACGCGGATCCAGGAGGAGATCTACCTCACGGCGCTCGGGGCATCCGCAGAGCTCGCGAAGCGGTTCGGTCCGCACCCGGCGTACGACAAGACGCGGGCGGCGGCTGGTGATCTGCAGCCCGACCTGTGGGATGTCACGCCGACGCAGACCGATCGCTGGGCTGCTCTGCGCGAGACGGTCAAGGCGACCGGCCTCCGCAACTCACTGCTGATCGCGATCGCGCCGACCGCCACGATCGCCGCCATCGCGGGCTGCTACGAGTGCATCGAGCCGCAGGTCTCCAACTTGTTTAAGCGCGAGACACTGTCCGGAGAGTTCCTTCAGATCAACGCCGCACTCGTCACGGAACTCAAGCGACTCGACCTCTGGACTCCCGCGGTGCGGGACGAGATCAAACGCGCCGAAGGCTCGGTGCAGGGTGTCGAGGCGCTGCCTGTGGAGAGCCGCGAGCTGTTCCGTACGGCGTGGGAGCTGCCACAGCGAGCTCTGATCGACATGGCGGCCGCGCGGTCGCCGTACATCGACCAGAGCCAGTCGCTCAATCTGTTCCTGGCATCACCCTCGATCGGCAAGCTGTGCTCGATGTATCTCTACGCGTGGAAGACCGGGCTGAAAACGACGTATTACCTGCGGTCGCGGCCAGCGACCCGAATCCAGCAAGCGACCGTCACTGCATCCGCCGCCGCTGAGGTCGTCGATATGGTCCTCGACGCGGACGCAATCGCTTGCTCGCTGGAGAACCCCGAGAACTGCGAGGCATGCCAGTGACCGTCAACCTCACCTCTGAACGTGCCACATCGACCGATGTGGCACCCAGCCTCGCGCTGGTCCCGCCGGCAGTCGACCGGCCCAACCTCCTTGGACCGGGCTTCGAGCTCACGCTGCGCCCAATGCGATACCCGGGCTTCTACGACCAGTTCCGTGACGCGATCAAGAACACGTGGACCGTCGAGGAGGTCGACCTTCACAACGACCTCGCCGACCTCCGCCGACTGACCCCCGCCGAACAGCACCTGATCAACCGGCTCGTCGCGTTCTTCGCGACCGGCGACACGATCGTGTCGAACAACCTCGTGCTGAACCTCTACCAGCACCTCAACTCCCCCGAAGCGCGGCTCTATCTGTCGCGCCAGCTCTTCGAAGAGGCCGTGCATGTTCAGTTCTACCTGACGCTGCTCGACACCTACATCCCCGACGAGCAGGAGCGACACGAGGCATTCGCCGCAGTCGAGAACATCCCGTCGATCAAACGGAAGGCCGACTTCTGCTTCCGCTGGATCGACTCGCTCGGCGACCTGAGGCGACTCGACACGAGCGAACAGCAACAGCAGTTCCTCCTCAACCTGATCTGCTTCGCCGCGTGCATCGAAGGCTTGTTCTTCTACGGCGCGTTCGCCTACGTCTACTTCCTGCGCTCCCGCGGCCTACTCAACGGACTCGCATCCGGAACTAACTGGGTGTTCCGCGACGAGTCGATGCACATGTCGTTCGCGTTTGATGTCGTCGAGACGGTACGACGCGAGCAGCCGGAGCTGTTCGACGACAACCTCGCGGGCATGGTGACTGAGATGATCACCGAAGCCGTCGAGTGCGAGACCCAGTTCGCTGAGGACCTGCTCGGACGTGGCGTGCCCGGCCTCTCGCTCGTAGACATGCGCCAATATCTCGAACACGTCGCCGACCGCCGACTCACTCAGCTCGGGATCGCGCCGGTATTCGGAGCCGGCAACCCGTTCTCGTTCATGGAGCTCCAGGACGTCCAGGAACTCTCGAACTTCTTCGAGCGCCGGGTGTCGTCGTACCAGACCGGAGTCACCGGCCAGGTCGCCTTCGACGACGACTTCTGACCGCGAGCAGGGCACACTGGCCGGGTGGCACGCCTGCAGATCGATGGAACGACCGCGGAGAATCGCGCCGCGGAGCTCTCTCGGGATGTCCAGGTTCGGGTCACCCGGCCGCGGGTGGCGGTGCTCGCCGAGGCCGATGATCTGCTCGCTCGGGTTGTGCGGTCGGAGAGAGGCGCACATCGCGCGACGGTCTATCGGGCGCTTGAGGGTCTGACCGCCGCTGGAGTGCTCTGTCACGTCCACCTCGATCGTGGTCTCACGGCCTACCACCTCGCTGCGGGAGTCACCAGCCGAAAGGTTGGTCATCTTCATGCTCAGTGCTCGGTGTGCGGAACGGTCGTGGATCTGCCTCAGCACGTCATTGGTGAGACCGCTGATCGAGTACGCCGCTCGACCGGGGTCCGGCTCAATCCGGCTCACGTCGCGCTGTCGGGTGTCTGCCGCGTGTTTTCTCCGGGGGGATGGTTTGCCCGAGACACTCTCTGGTTAGATGCGACGGAGTCGCATTAATCAGAGAATCGAGGTTGTCGCCATGGCGACGTATACGCTGCCCGACCTGCCTTACGACTACAGTGCGCTCGACTCGGCGATGAGCGCTGAGATCCTCGAGCTTCATCACGACAAGCACCACGCCGCCTACGTGAAGGCGGCGAACGACACCCTTGACCAGCTCGCCGAAGCCCGTGACGGCGGGCAGTTCGGCGGTCTCGTCGGCCTCGAGAAGACTTTGGCTTTCAACCTGTCCGGCCATGTCCTGCACTCGATCTTCTGGAGCAACCTCAGCCCCGACGGTGGTGACAAGCCCGACGGCGCCCTCGGCGAGGCGATCGACGCGGATTTCGGCTCCTTCGACGCGTTCAAGTCCCAGCTCACCACCGCCACCACCGGCGTACAGGGCTCGGGGTGGGGAGTGCTCGCCTGGGAGCCCGTCGCTGGACGCCTGGTCATCCAGCAGGTCTACGACCACCACGGGAACGTCGGTCAGGCCTCCACGCCGATCCTGGTGTTCGACGCGTGGGAGCACGCGTACTACCTGCGCTACAAGAACGTTCGCCCCGACTACGTCGCCAAGCTCTGGGACGTCGTGAACTGGGTGGACGTTGCTGCTCGGCTGGACGCGGCAAAAGCATCACCGAGCCCGGTCACCATCGGTACGTGACCGTGTCGGCAGGGCCGCCAGCGGTCACGTTCGAAGCTGCGCAGCATGCGCTGGCGGTCGTGGCCGCCAACAGCCGTGGCGACTTCGCCGCCGCCGAGGAGCTGCTGCGCCAATTCGACTCCGAGGAATGCAAGAGCAGCGGCTTCTTCATGGCCTGCCAGCTCTCTATCCGGATGCTCGCCCAAGCGCTTGACGAGCCGGTCGACAAATGCGCGAGCGATCTTGCCGTCGCTCTGGCCGCAGCCGCACTCAGCGGAGCGCCACCTGACCCGGGGTAGTGCTGGCCGTTTGCGCCCACCCTGAATACGCGAGACCACTAGCTTCTCTCTGCGCGATCAGCTCCCTATGAGGCTCCGACGACAACGCGCGCGAGTGGACGGGCGAAGGTCGCGGAGCGGGAAGCGTGCGGGTGACGCGAGAGGTGTTACGCGTTGGCGCAGTGGCGTCGGGACACTCCACCATCGGAGGCAATCGCCGACGTCGTGGGTCGACTCTCAGTTTGGCTGCGGGTGCAGCCTCAGCAGGTCGGGCCGTGCGGCTCGATGGATTGCTTCCGACGCAAAGGTACGTTAGCCAAGTTGCAGTAGACGTGTAGACACGTGATTCGTACCGTCGTGTCATGACCACCTCAGCGCTTTCGTTTCGTAGCAACTCGTCCATCGAGCACCCGTCCGGCGAGCAGCGTGAGTCCTGGGTTCTCAGCGCGATGTGTCTGTGCACGGTGTTGGTTGTCGGCTTCGTAGCGTCGATCAATCTCGCTGTCCCGAAGCTGGCCGCGAGCAGCCTGCACCCGTCGGGGGCCGGGATGCTGTGGATCGTCGACGCTTATGTGGTTGTTTTCGCGGGCCTGGTGATCCTTGGCGGTGCGATCGGTGACCGGTATGGCCGCAAGGGCCTGCTCCTCGTCGGGCTGGCAATCTTCGCGACTGGTGCCGCGATATCTGCCGCGGCACCTGATGTTGCTGTCATGGTTGCCGGCCGTGCGCTGACCGGCGTTGGCGCCGCGGCCGTTCTGCCGAATTCGCTGGCGGTGATCTTGCACACGTCAGCTGCCGATCGTCGCCCCGCAGCGATCGCGGCGTGGGCCTCGATGACCGGGATCGGTGGCGTGGTGGGCAACCTCGGAGGTGGCCTTGCCCTGACTGCCGGGAGCTGGCGGTGGCTCTTTGTCGTCGCTGCAGCCTGCGCTCTTGGCTGTCTCGCGCTGTCTGCCGTGGTCACGCCGGTGACGGCCCGGCACGACCGGCATCTCGACCCGATCGCTGCCGGTTTGCTGACCGGCGGTTCGCTCGCGCTGCTCGTCGGCATCATCGAAGGCCCACAGCGTGGGTGGACCAGCCTCGTTGTGATAGCTGGGTTCATCGCAGCGGTCGTTCTTCTGGGCGCGTGGTGCGGGTATGAGCTCCGGCAGTCTGATCCGTTGCTGGACCCGCGGGTGTTCGTGGTCCCTAGGGTCGGCAGCGCATCGGTCGGGATGTTCATCGTGTTTTTCGGAATGTTCGCGCTGTTCTATCTCAACGCGTCCTTCTTGCAGTACGACCACGGATTCGGCCTGGTCCGGACCGGACTCGCCGTGCTTCCGCTAACTGCGCCGATGATCCTCGGCGCGCGCCGAGTGCCCGCAATCCAGCAGCGAATCGGTTTGCCCCCGACGATCGGAGGTTCGTTCGCACTCGTGGGCGGTGGTCTACTCGGGCTCGCCACAGCGGCCCGCGGCGGCTCGTATCTGGGCTACGCGGCGTGGCTCGTCGTGTTGGGGCTCGGCATCATGCTGGCGCTGCCGACGCTGACGTCGGTGATCGCTACCAGTCTTCCGCCGGATCGAGCGGGGGTCAGCTCTGGTTTGCAGGCGACGACGCGAGAGCTGGGAAGCGCGTTGGGGGTGGCAGTGGTCGGCTCGGTACTCAACGCGCGCTTCGCTGCTGCCGTGCACTCGGACGGGATTCGCTCGGTGGGTCAGGCGCTCGCCGCCACGACGACGGCCGTCGCCCGTCGTCACGTCGTGAACGTCTACGCGGCGAGCGTGGCGGGCGCGCTGGCCGTGGTCGGTGTCATCGTGCTGTGCGCGGGAGTATTGGTGACCGGTCAGGCTGTGCTGTCCGGGAGGCGAGGGACGGAATGAATGCTGCCCAGACAGTGCTCGCGCGGCTGTTCACCGCGACCGTCGTCGTCGACACCGGCTGGAGCGGGCGCCGCTTCCGCGAGATCCGGCTTCGCGTTGCGGGCCTGACCTGGATGCCCGGGCAACAGGTACGAGTCGCGGTGGTCCGACCGTGGACCGGAGCGGCGGTGCGTACCGGATTTCGTGACGTGCTGCGCACCTACTCGGTGTGGGACTACGACGGTGAGAATCTCGACCTTCGAGCTCTCGTCCACGGTGACGGTCCGGGCGCTCGGTGGGCCGCGTCGGTCGAGACTGGCGACGAGGTGTTCCTGCGCGGACCGGAGGGCGAGTTCATCCTTCGCGGTGAAGGCGGGGGTCATTCGCTGTTTGTGGGGGACGAGACGGCATGCGTCGCGTTCGGCCCGATGACCCGGGCGGCCCTAGGTGACACGACCGTGGTGGCAGAGGTCGCCGACCCGGACGACGAACTCCCGCTCGCCGGAGACGTGAGATGGGTCCACCGACACGAGCGCCCAGCGTCCGCGTCACAGTCTTTGGTGGACGCGCTTCGTGCGATCGACGTGCCGAAGGGCACGGCGTACCTCGCCGGCGAGGCACGAACCATCCAGATGGTCCGGGCTCACCTGGTGAACGACCGTGGGTGGTCACGCCGCGACATCACCACCAAGCCGTTCTGGACGCCGGGCAAGCGCGGGCTGGAGTAGCGCCTCAGGCGACCGAGCGCCGAACCTGCTCCCGCAGCCACGTGTGGGCAGGGTCGTGATCGAACCGACCGTGCCACTGCATCGACAGCACCACGGCCGGCAGCTCGACCGGAAGACTGAACCAGTGTCCGCCGAGCTGCGCCCCGAACCCGCGCGCGAGCCGCTCCGGGACAAGCGCCACCAGGTCGCTGACTGACGCCGCGAGCATCGCAACGGCGAAGGATGGAACGACCGCCGCGACCCGCCGCTGATGCCCGGCAGCCTCGATCGCCTCGTCGAACGGGCCCCTCGTGCGCCCCCGCCGGGACGCCGAAACATGCGGTGCGCTGCACAACTGCCGGACCGACGGCCGGCGGCGACCAGCCAGCGCCGAGGCGGGTCCGACAAAGCCCACCAGGCGTTCGTCGTACAGGCGTTCGTTGCGCAGGTCAGGGGCACGCTGGTCGTGCACTCCGACGTCGAGGTCGACAGACCCGTCTCGCAGGCTGTCGATGTCCTCCAGACCTTCCGCAACCATGCGCAGCGTCACACCGGGTGCTTCGGCGGCGATAGCGGCGAGCAACGGCGCGACCAGGGTCGCGGCTATCCCGTCGTTGATCCGGACCGCGAAGCTGCGCTGCAACGTGGCAGGATCGATATCGCGGTCGCCGGTGAGAACGGCGCGCGCCCCGTCGAGGACAAGCTTCACCTGGGGTGCGGCCCGAAGTGCGAACGGGGTCGGGGTCAGCCCGCGTCCGGCGCGTACGAGGATCGGGTCGCCCATCGCTCGGCGAAGTCGCCCCAGCGCCCGGCTGGTCGCCGGAACTGAGAGGTGCAGACGTTCCGCCGCGCCGGTCACGCTGCCCGCGTCCAGCAGCGCGTCAAACACCCGCAATAGATTGAGATCCAGTTCCGTGACCATTCCTGCACCGTACGCAAATGTGTTGGGGTATGACTGCATGGCGCGCACTCCCCAATTGGGTGGGTGCGTTCGGCTCGGGATGACAGATGACGGGCTGTTCGGCAGGCTTGGGCGCTATGAACGCGGACCATCTGAAGTTGTGCGCCAGTCCGGAGTGGGCCGATGCCGTCAAGCGCTGGATCCTTCCGTGGGTGCTCGAGGATGTCGACCTCGGGGACGACGTGCTGGAGATCGGTCCGGGGCCAGGGCTGACGACGGACATGTTGTGCGGCATGGTGCCGCGGCTCACCGCGCTAGAGATCAATCCGGATCTGGCCGCAGCGCTTGATGCCCGGTTGCGACCGAGCGAGGTCGAGGTGATCTGCGGCGACGCGGGCGCCACGAAGCTTTCCGGCGGTCGGTTCTCCAGCGTCGTGTGTCTGACAATGCTTCACCACGTTCCGTCCCCGGCGGCTCAAGACGCCGTGTTTGCCGAGGCTCGACGTCTCCTACGCGACGGCGGGTTGTTGGTCGGTCAGGACAGTCTCGACAGCACCGAACTGCGAGAACTTCATGTCGGGGACACCTGCGTGCCGGTCGACCCTTCCACGCTCGGTGAACGGCTCGAATCCGCCGGCTTCGCGTCGGTCGCGGTCGACACGAACGACTACGCGGTCCGGTTTCGCGCCTGGCGCTAACGGTCGCGCCGTGTGCGCGTCGCATATCAGTTGGTCAGTTCGGCGGAGCAGTAGGCGAACGCGGCTCGCTGCATCATCCACCGGTAGTCGCCGAACTCGCACGTTCGGAGGTGTCCGCCGAGATCGTCCAGCGGTACGAAGTGCAATCCGAGCATGGACTACGCCAGCCGGCGTCCCGCGGTGAAGCGGTCGGCTGAGACCTGCGCGAACGTGCTGGCTGTCAGTCGCGCCCCAGGGCGTGCGACTCGTTCGATCTCGCGCAATGCGCGAGGAAGGTCGGGAAACGCGTGCAGGCCGCCGGAGCAGTTTACCCGGTCGACCGACCTGTCCGCGATCGGGAGCTGGTGGGCGTCACCGTGGACGAGCACGATGTTGTCCATCCCGAGTTCTCGGACGCGGGTGGCGGCCCGCCGCAGCATGGAGCGCGACTAGTGGCGTCGGCAAGGTGGGCCAGCATCCGGGGTGCCGCCGACGTAATCGCCTCCTCGCCGAGCCCGGTAGGCCGCCAACGGCACTGGTGTGGAACGGCCTGTCAAGCGGTTCGTTGATTGGCGGCGAAGGCTTGTCCTTCGCCGTTGTTGCTTTCTAGCGGCTGTCGGGGCCCCGGGGTCAAGACGCAGCGCCCGCAGCGCGGGGCGCGAGGACGAACGGTCTTGACGTTGGGGTGGCAGCTGCTATCCGACGGGGTGGTGGTGGTCGGGCGTGGTGGTCTCGACGTGCCGGAGCGTCGTGGGTCGGTGAACCGCCACTCTGGTGTTCTCCGGTTGGGACCGCAAGTCGCGGATGCGCAGGAAGGTGCCCCTGACTTCGGGCGTCACGCCCGCGGTGGTCGCGGGATGAACATTGGGCTGCATCAGCAGAGGGCCCGTCGATGCGTCGCAGCAAATAAGGTCATATCAATCTCATGCATTAAAGAGCATTGCACTTCGTCGGTAGATGCACTACTATGCATTAGGACTTGGCCAGACAATGCGCTATAGCTCATTCCACGAGCTCAAGACGACCCGGAGGAGACATGGCGATGCAGACGGCATCAAAAATGCGACCGCGGGCGCGCCAGTCGCTCGACCGGAGGCTAGAGGCGTGGATGGAGTTGCCGAGCGGTGCCGCTCGGCCCCACGGAGGCTGGGTGCGAGCGATCCGTGAGGCTCTAGGCATGACAACGGCCGATCTCGCGAACCGGATGGGCCTGACTCAGTCGACGGTCACGCGGCTTGAGAGTTCGGAGCGACATCGAACCATCCGCCTAGATACGCTCGCGCGCGCCGCGGAGGCGATGGATTGCGACCTGGTCTATGCACTCGTGCCGAGGAAACCTCTCCAAGAGCTGGTCTCCGAACAAGCCGGGCGTAAGGCTGCTGAGCACCTACGTCGGCTTACTCACACGATGGCCCTTGAAGAGCAAGGTCTCGATCGCGAGCGCATAGACGATAACTACGAGCTGCTGCATGATCACTACTTGAACGCGCCCGGACTGTGGCACGAGGAGCCCCGTTCGGGGTCCTCAACCCAAACGTAATTGTGTCTGGCTGATCCCATCACCGATGAAGGAACTCAAAGATTGGGGTGAGGACCCCGACGGTGCGACTCCTCTCGGCGAGGAAGAAGTAGAGGGCCTCAAACTCTCCTGGGTTACCGATCGAAACGATCTCAACGCTGCCGAAGCGGACAACATCCGCTCCGGAAGTCTGAAGTGGGAGAGCAGAACACGCAAGCTCGAAGCTCTGCTAGATGACAAGGCTGTGCGTGACTTGCACCGCGACATGTTCGGCGATGTTTGGGCATGGGCCGGCAGGTACCGGCGACGCGAGATGTGTCAACGCCGCTCGAATTTTGACCCCCTAGCGCCGGTTGAAAATTGACCCCCTGATGGTCATTCCTCTGGTTGTCCGGCCGCGGGGACGCGGCCGAGGTCTCGGTCTTTGAGTCGGTAGCTGTCTCCTTTGAGGGCGATGACTTCGGCGTGGTGCACCAAGCGGTCGATCATGGCTGCGGCGACGACGTCGTCGCCGAAGACTTCGCCCCACCGGCCGAACGGCTTGTTGGATGTGACGATCAGGCTGGCCCGTTCGTAGCGGCTCGAGACGAGCTGGAAGAACAGGTTCGCGGCTTCGGGTTCGAAGGGGATGTAGCCGACTTCGTCGACGACGAGCAGCGGGTAGCGGCCGAGCCGGACCAGCTCTGGCTGGAGTCGGCCGGCGGTGTGGGCGTCGGCGAGGCGGGCGACCCATTCGGATGCGGTCGCGAACAGGACCCGGTGCCCGGCCTGGCAGGCCCGGATCGCGAGCCCGATCGCGAGGTGGGTCTTGCCGGTGCCGGGCGGGCCGAGGAACACGACGTTGTCTTTCGCGGTGACGAAGTCCAGGGTGCCGAGGTGCGCGATCGTGTCCCGCTTCAACGCCCGTGCGTGGTCGAAGTCGAACTCCTCGAGGCTCTTGCGTGCCGGGAACCTCGCGGCGCGGATCCGACCTTCACCGCCGTGGCTCTCTCGGGCGGAGACTTCACGTTGCAGGCAGGCGACGAGGAATTCCTCGTGCGTCCAGGACTCGGCTCTGGCGCGCTCGGCGAGCCGGTCGACGGACTCGCGCAGCGTCGGTGCTTTCAACGCGCGGGTCAGGAACGCGATCTCCGTGGCGGTGTCTTTCGCTGCGGCCTTGGTGGCGGGCATCAGGCGACACCTCCGTCGAGGCCGAGCGCAGTGTCGTAGTCGGACAGCGCTCGTAGTTCGACCTCGGGCTCACCAACAGGGCGCACAATCCCGATCCGTTCCCGGCGCAGCAGCTTCGCGGCGGCGAGATGCTCCGGGTCACTGATCGATTGATGCTTGGCCCAGGCGCGTTGATGGTCGGCGACGGTCCGACCGTCGCAGAACACCCGCACCCGGTTCAGGTCAGCAACGACTTCGATCCGGCGGCCGATCACCGCGGGGTGCACGGAGTAGTCGTTGCCATCGAGGCGGATGTAGTGGTCGCGAGCGAGCCGGGTCGAGTGCCGCCATCCCGTGGCCGGCGCGACCGGCGGCAGGGCGATCATCGCAGCCCGGTCCGCAGCGATCCGGTCAGTGGGTGCGCACCCGAGGACGCGGCGCGATCTCGGGTTGACCATCGCGAGCCAGTCGCCGAGCTGGACGTTGAAATCCGCCGGACCCGTGAAGGTCCGGCCGGGCAGGAAGCTGGTCTCGAGATAGCCGTTGGCTCGTTCGACCAGGCCTTTGGCCTCCGGGTCCTTCGGCTTGCAGACGTAGACCTTCGTCGCGAGCGTTCCGCGGAACGCCTGACACTCTGCGGTGAGCAGCGGCTCGGGTCGACGGTGCTTACCGACCGCGCCCTCACCGTCCCAGACCAGCAGCCGAGGCACCCCGCCAAGACCGGACAGCAGCCGCCACCAGCCATCGAAGAGGTCCTCCGCGGACCGGGAAGGGATCAGCAACGCGGACATCCACCGCGAATAGCCACTCACCATCGTCAGGACCGGCAGCTGTTTGGCGGTGCGGGTCTGCCCGAACCCCACCGGCAGCTCGATCTCGGGGAACCAGAAGTCGCACTGCACCAGCTCACCCGGTGAATAGCTGGTCCGTGACGCCGGGTCCGGCGGCAGATACGCCGGGCGCAACACCTGGACCCGGTCCTTCAATACCGTGATCCCACGGTCCCAACCGATCCGCTCCGCGATCACCGTCGACGGCATCGTCGGGACCGCCCGCAGCAACTCCCTAATCGCCGGCTCGAACGGATCCACGATCGACGCCTGCCTCGGACGCACATAACGCGGCGGGCCGTCGCTGGCCAACGCCGCCCGCACCGTGTTCCTGCTGATCCCCATCACCCGCGCGATCACCTTGATCGGCATGCCCTCCGAACGGTGCAGCCGACGGATCTCCGCCCAGTCCTCCACGCTCAACATCCCTTCGTCCTCCTGGCTCGGTTGAAGCCAGGCTCTTCAGAAGGGGGTCAACCTTCGGGCGGCGACACGGGGTCAGTTTTCACGCGGCGGCGACAATGTTCGTCCCAAAAACATGTTTTCGGTGCTCGACACTTCTCCGCCCTGATCGCAACTGGAGTGATCACCGATTAGCGCAGGTGCGATCTGCGCTCAAGTTGCACGGCATCTCGAGTCGATGCAATCAGTTGACCGTGGCGCCGCGGTGTCGGCGGCCTTGGTTAGTTGCGTCCGGACAGGTGGTGTTTGATTTCTCGCTCTCGCGTGGCGTCGTGAACTGAGACGGCCACCGCGTGATCCTCACAGAGATCTGCCTAAAGAACTCGAGTGAGGAGAACAACGCGATGGCCGCTGTGCCAAGTATTGACCTGTCCGGCTGGATGACCGAGCACCTGGAGCAGGCGAGCCCTGACCTGCTTCGAGCGATGCTGTCCTCGTTCATCGAGGCGTTGATGGGAGCGGACGCCGACGCGATCTGCAACGCCGGTTACGGCGAGCGATCCGAGGACCGCACCAACACTCGTAACGGCTATCGGCATCGGGACTGGGACACCCGGGCGGGCACGATTGATGTCGCGATCCCGAAGCTGCGCTCCGGGTCGTATTTCCCGGACTGGCTGCCGACCCATCGTCGGCGGGCTGAGGCGGCGTTGGTCAGCGTGGTCGCGACCAGTTACCTGCTGGGGGTGTCGACCCGGCGGATGGAGAAGCTCGTCGCGACCCTCGGGATCGACCGGTTGTCGAAGTCGCAGGTCTCGGAGATGGCTCGTGAGCTGGATGCGCAGGTCGAAGCGTTTCCGCACGAGGCCGTTGGATGCCGGCCCCTACACGTTCATGGCCGCCGACGCCCTGGTGCTCAAAGTTCGGGAGGGTGGCCGGACGGTCAAAGTCCACGCGATGGTCGCGACCGCGGTCAACGCCGAAGGGTTCCGGGAGATCCTCGGCCTGCAAGTGAGCACTGCTGAGGACGGCGCCGGGTGGCTGGCGTTCCTGCGTGACCTGGTCGCCCGCGGCCTGTCCGGTGTCGGGCTGGTGACCTCCGACGCGCACGCAGGTCTGGTCTCAGCGATCGGCGCGACCCTGCCGGCCGCGAGCTGGCAACGCTGCCGGACCCATTACGCGGCGAACCTGATGGCCGTCACCCCGAAAAGCGCGTGGGGCTGGGTCAAAGCCCTGTTGCACTCGGTCTATGACCAGCCCGACGCCGAGGCCGTCCACGCCCAGTTCGACAGGGTCCTCGACGCTCTCGCCGAGAAGCTTCCCGAGGTCCATGACCACCTCGCCGCCGCCCGCGCCGACATCCTCGCCTTCATCCACTTCCCGAAAGAGATCTGGCGGCAGATCTGGTCGAACAACCCCGTGCGCGACGAGGCGCTGTCTGGCCGTGGGGAGGTGGGAGACCTTCCTCATTGGGCTGTCGCAGCAGCCTGATGAAGCTGGGGGCAGTCCGATCCCGGAGATGCGGGTGAAGGTGGGAAGCAGCCCCGACAACGACGGGACGGGTCGGCACTGTCAGACGGCCCGGGTCCGGCAAGTGAGACGGAGAGGCGTACGTATGCAGGAACCAGTGGTGGAACCCCCGGAAGTGGAACGCCGGCTCAAACCTGACGGATATGGGCCGGTCAGCGGTGCACGTCGCAGCGATGGTGCTGCGGCGACTTCGGGTCGGTTTTGGGTTGGCCGGGTCGAAGGCCACGACGAAGTGCTGCGGGGTAGTCGTGGCGAGGCCGCCGGGGAAGAGCTGGGCGCCGATCCCGTCAAACGGTCAGCAGTGAACGTGGGAACCACCATCACAGATCCCGCGAGTCCGGTCTGCCAAACCGGTCACGGGAAGGCTCATCGTCAGCCGGTGCTGTGGTGGTGGGGCGGAGCCGTCGTAGTAGTCCGAGGTCGGGAAAGCCGACCACATGGCGAAGGGCGGCAGCGAGTTCGCAGTGGCAGGACTGGAATGTCAGGAGGTCGCCGGTGAATACCGACGCGTCGTGGCCCACGCCGGATCAGGCAAGGGTGCGGGTACTGGGGATCCAGACGAAGCTGCATCAGTGGGCCGGGGATGATCCTGTCCGCCGGTTCGATGACCTGTTCAACCTGGTCACCGATCCCGCCGTCCTC
>DATJWM010000183.1:0-5919 GCA_035501255.1 Mycobacteriales bacterium
GTGGGGTGGTGTAACATTGGTGTATGGCGCGCACCAACATCGACATTGATGACACGGCCTGCCGGATCGTGATGCGCCGCTACGGTCTGCACAGCAAGCGAGAAGCGGTGAACTTCGCGTTACGGGAGCTCGCCTCGGAACTCACAGTCGAGCAGGCACGGCAACTCAAAGGATCAGGCTGGGACGCCGACCTGAGCGAACTGAGGGCCAGCCGGGCCGCTGAGTTGTGATCCTTGTCGACACTTCCGCCTGGGTGGAGTTCCTCCGCGGCACCGGCTCGCCGGCCTGTGAAGAGGTCGACCGGCTGCTCGACGCCGAGATTGCCATCGTTGATCCGATCATGATGGAGGTGCTTGCCGGCGCGCGTGACGACAGACACTTACGCGAACTCCGTGGCCTCCTCGGCCGGGCGCAGCTATTGCACTGCGAGCCATCGGATTACGCGGCCGCGGCCTCGCTCTACCGCCGGTGCCGGAGCGGCGGAGAGACAGTCCGGCGCCTGATCGACTGCCTGATCGGCGCAGTCGCGATCCGGGCGAACACGCCAGTGCTGGCCCAAGACGAGGACTTCGAAGTTCTCGCCCGCCACACCGAGGTCAGCCTGCACCGATGTTGACCTCTCGCCGTACCAGACGTGATGCCGATAGCGTTCGACGCTGAGACGGACGCGAAGTGTCGATCCAGAACGTCGCACTCCGTTGAACTACGGGACGAGAGGCGTGCGAAGGTCGCCGGCGTTCTCGCGCGGTCCGCGCGGAACCGGTTGCCGTCATCAACCGTCTGAACGAGTATGAGGGCCATGCGGGGGAAGGTGGCACTCGGAACTGGGTCGATCGTGCTACTTGCGTCGGCGACCGGCTGCCCAGGACACTCAAATGTGGCCTCTCCGGGCTCGCGCATCGTCGTCGTTCGCACCTTCCGCGGTCTCCCGTCGGTCGATCTACCCGTGCATCGTGGCGAGCGCGTACCTGCTGCGGTTCGACTCGGCAGCACTCGTATTGCCCTGACGTTTTGGGGCAGTGGCTCGTGCCCGGCGGTTCCCACCGGTGCCAATTGGACAGGGTCGACCACCCTGGACGTAACTGTCAGCAGTCACGGTGGTGCGTGCACTAGCGACGAGGCCGCGACGACGAGCGTTCTCTCAGTGGCACCCAAACGCCTCCCCTCAGCCTCAATCACCCTGCATTTTCTCGGCGGTGTATCCCAAGTCCCGGCAAGCGCGGTTGTCTAACGCAAGATCGACCTGACATACCGATCGACCAACCGAGAGGCCGCTCGCACGAGTGGAATCGGCGCTAGGGTTTCGCGGTTCGAAAGGTTCCTGATCCCCGTCGTGCTCGCTACCTGCGCTGCATGAAGCACGTCATCACCCCGTCGGTGCAGCCCCATGGCTCGTCGTGGACCACGGCGTCGGATAGGTGATGCCGTTAGAGCACAGGTCCCGGCGTTCTGAGTCACTTCGGCAGGGCAGAATCAACGAGTGAATCATCGGACCTGGGAGCCGCCGCAGACGTGCGATCAGTGCCCCACCCGATCTCTGAACACACGTTATGGGTGCCGGATGCCGTCGAGCGCGGCTGGATGCACTGCCGGGCCGAAGGGTGCGACAAATGCTGGCACGACTGGCCCAGTCTGAGCGAGCCGGAAGACCAACCTTAGGTGCCCGATACGCGCGGGCCGATAGCCTGCCTCGACCGTGAAGATGCAGACGCTGGTGCGACCGGCGACGGCGGACGACCTCGGCGCGTGTTGCTCTCTGATTGCCGCCTACGAGGGTGGCGAACCGGCTGACTGGCTGGCGCGGTTCGCCAAGCATCTGGCCAACCCTGACGGATATCTCAGCGTTGCCGTCACCGACGGCCAAGTCATCGGTTATGGACGCGTCGAGCATCAACTCGGGAACCCGATGGCCGCAGAGCCTCGACTCCCGGACGGGTATTACCTGTCGGGGATTGTCGTCAGCGAGCCTCGTCGTCGTCGAGGAGTAGGCGCAGCTCTCTGCGCCGCACGGATCGATTGGGTTGCGGCTCGTGCTGGCGAGGTCTGGTACTTCACCAATCGAGACAACATCGCGTCTCGCGCGCTACACCAGCAGGTGGGCTTCCAAGAGCTGCGGGCGTTCTCATCGCCACATCTCGACGGCGGGTGGGGCGTCCTCGGACACCGGCGCACCATCTGCTCCTAGGTGTCTTGCGAAGGGCCGTTATTCCCCCCGGGAGTCGTGAGCTGAAGTGCTCCCTGGTCGTAGAGCGACCAGACGCGGTCTGCTGTCTGGACCGGGTCGAGAGCGGTGGTGTCGAGCGCGTGCTGCTCGAGTTCGCCTAGCGCCGAGAATTCCTCCCACAGTTGCCGGATAGGTCCTTCATCTGTCAACGCAGGATGCCCTGGAACACGCTCCTCGCCTCGGCGGCCGACCGCACGATGAAGGGCAGCCTCAAGCGTTGGCCTCAGCACGACGTAGTGAACAGCCGCAAGACCCCGGGCTGCAGCCTCAGCCGTGACCAGATCCAACATCCACGGTCCGATCACACCCTCGAGAACCGTCGAATATCCGCCCTGAGCCATGACCGAGGCCGCTGCAGCGAATGACCGCACGACGGTTTGGTTCTGATCGTGAGCCTCAGGCAGCCAGGCCGGAATATGGCCTTCGACCATCGTCGTCCACCACCAGTCGGACTCGATGACCACACCCCTTGATGCGAAGCGTTGCGCGACAAGACGAGACACGGTCGTCTTACCTGACGCGGGCGGCCCAGTGACCACGATCAACGGCGCTGAATCCACGGGTCGAAGGTACTGGCCTTGCCACCCCGGGGACCGCGCCGAAGTGCCCGATCGCGTCCGACGCTGAGACGGGCGCGAAGTGAATGCCGCTCCAGCGCACAGTCCCGGCGATCTCGTGCAGCCTTCGAGTCTTAGGTCTGGCTTGTTTGTCGGCTGAGGTCGATGACTCCGTGTACGAGGTCATAGGTCACAGTCTTGGCGTAGAACAGTGGCACGGCCCAGACACTTGGCGGGATTTGACCAATTGCTAGCTGGTTGACCCCTTGCCTACCCGAGGCGCGGAAAGTCCAGACCGGATTTCCGTATGCGGACGTTAGAAGCGTGATGCGCGTCCCGGAGAAGGCGACGGGGTTCCCGAGGAACCCTGATTCATGTGGGACGTTTTGCGCCATGTGCACGGTGCCAGTGTCGATCACCGTTGGGCCGCAATAGCTGAAAAGGTGGAAGATGCATAGCCGGGGACGGTCGTTCCATCCGGCCGTCCGCTCCACGGTCGCTGGCTGACGGGACAAGGTCACGTGCGCCGAATGGCGCGGCAGTGAGGCCCCCAGCACCAGCGAGCCGCTGCCGAGCGAGCCATGTCGGTGAAGGGCGATCGACCATGTCCTGTCGTAGGGCGCGGGCAGGTTTTCCAGCGGATTGACAGGCTCGGCTCCTGGCACGCTGTGCAGCCCGATGCCCATGATGCCGACGATTCCCCCGGGGGTGGAGCCCGAGCAGAAAAGCAGTCTCGGATTCCGGCAATGAACCCTGTTCACCACCTGAAGCGGTATCGGGGTCGTGGTGGTCACGCCGCCCACGGTGACTGTTGCGGTGTCGACCGGGCCGAAGAACTCAAGGCCGTCCGCGAACTCCTCGCTTACCTGCAGCGGCCCTTCGTAAACGCCGCTATCTCCTCCGAAGGGCAAGGCGTGCGTTGACACCCTGATCCCGACAGAGCCCGTATCGAGAAGCAAGCGAACTGGTGGGTCTGCACCAATGCGAACGGTAATCACGGGAAGCCCGTTCACACTCGCGTCGCTGAAGGGCAGCGCGGCGAGTGGTACGACCGCAGCCACCGCGTGGGTGCGGGACGGTTTCGACGACGCCGAACAACCAGACACCACAAGAAGCGTCAGCCCAGCCACCAAAGCCGCTTGGATCGGTTTCTTCCGAAACCAGCCGAGAACCCCACCCACCTAAGGAGTATCGCAAAAGGCTTGAATGACTCTCGACTTGCGAATCGCGGGCTCCGGCATCAAGACGAGAGGTGCCGACAGCGTTCGATGCTGAGACGGACGCGAAGTGTCGTTACTCCGAGCTCGCAAGCAACGCGAGCGGCGCGGTGACGGACCTCTCGTTCTCCGCGGCCCCACTAGAAGTTGGGTTACACGATCAACCAACTCGATGGTTTCGGGTATCGAAATCGCCGGTCGGGGGGTTGTGATTATGGTCCGCGATTTTGAGAGATGGTGCCGGTGACCGACGACCGATCTGCGCAGGTGGAGCTGAGTGACGCGCTCCGCGCTTCGCATCGGCGGCTCGTCGATACGCTCTCGGCGTTCGCGTCGGACGATGTTGGCCGCATGGCCTACACCAAGGACTGGACGGTCGCGCAGGTCGCATCGCACCTTGGGTCCGGCGCGGAGACGTTCCTGCTCTTCCTGGGTGCGGGTCGTGACGGCACGGTTGCACCTGGCGTCGAGCAGTTCCAGCCGATCTGGGACCGGTGGAATGCCAAGTCGGCACACGAGCAGGTGCGCGATGCCCTGACGGCGGACGCCGTCTTCCTCGACGCCGTCGACGCGCTCGGGGAGCAACAGCAACGCGACTGGCGGCTACAGATGTTCGGCACTGACCGCGACCTGCCCGGGTTGCTGCGGATGCGGCTGGCCGAACACGTTCTGCACACCTGGGACATCGCCGTCGTTCTCGACGTGGCTGCCGTTCTGCCTGGCGACGCCGCGGGGCTCGTCATCGAGCACTTGCCGATGATGGTCCAGTACGTCGCGGCACCCTCCGCCCTGCTGACGGTGCGCGTGGAGACGACAGATCCCGCGCACGAACTGGAACTGTCCCTCGACCCAGCCGGCTCACGGTTGGACCTGGTGCCAGCGGAGGGGAACGAGGCGCCCGTGCTGCGACTGCCCGCAGAGGCGTTCGTCCGGTTGGTCTACGGGCGGCTGGACCCCGATCACACGCCGCCGACCGTCAGCGCAGATCCCGAGTTGCTCGAAGCGCTGCGCGCAACGTTTCCGGGGGTGTGACCTCGGATGCGTGTCGCGGTCATCATCGGCACAACGCGTGACGGGCGGTTCAGCGAGAAGGTCGCTACCTGCCTGGTGAGTCTGAACCCTCGCGTATGGTCGATAGCCGACCCGACGCAGGACATCGGGTAGCTGCCGCTCGCGTCCGACGCTGTCACGGACGCGAAGTGCCCTGCCTGCTATCGCCGGGATTACCAGCCGCCGCTGGGTGAACCGAAGGTCAGGCACACTCCCAGGGCTGTCGCTAGTAGGAACACGCCGATGAGGACTGTCGCCATCGCTCGCATCCACTTCGGCCGGTGACCGGTCATGGCCGGCGGCATGTACAGCGACGGCAGCAGCGAATCGCCGCGCAGTCTCAGCCAGTTGGGATCGACCGCAGCATCCGGGTCCGCCGGTGGTACGTCGGCGTAGGCGATGTCCATGTTCACCCTGCTCACGATTCGAGTATGCGCCTTCCCGAAGAGTCCCGGCCTCTTGCCCGTTCGGCGACCCACCTCTCCGACTCAGAGGTGTCTTCCAGTCTGAACAAAGAGAGGGCGACCGGCTCGAGGATTAGTGCGACGACGATCGGCAAGAGGAATGCGGCCAACAGCGTGAGGCTGTCGATGGTCAGCTCTTCGCGCTCTTCCTGAGTTCGCCGCACCCACCAAATTAATGCGCCAGCGGACCATCGAACGGAAGCCGCTAGCCTCCAGGAACCAGAGCCGTTACTCCACGTCGTTGACTCGGCGCGCAACGCATGAGTAACGAGACTTCGCGTCCGTCTCAGCGTCGGACGCTGTCGGCACGTATGAGCGTGGTCTCCTTACCAGGTTGGCTCGTCCCAGTGTCCCTGGACAGTGACGGGGACCTTGTGGAGTGTGTTGTCGCGCCACCAATAGGTCGC
>DATJWM010000184.1:0-2502 GCA_035501255.1 Mycobacteriales bacterium
GAGGACGGCCTGCGCGAAGCGGGGTACACGCCCCTGATCGCGAACACCGACAACGACGCCGAGCGCGAGCGCGTCGCCTACGAAGCGATGAGCGCGCGCCAGGTCGACGGTTTCATCGCCGCGACGGCCGTCCGGGACCACTGGCTGCTCGAGGACCGTGCGAGCCGCGGCGCGAAGGTGGTGCTCGTCAACCGGCGGGTGGACAGCGACGCGATCCCCGCCGTGGTAGGCGACGACCACGAGGGGGTGCGGCTCGCGGTCGAGCACCTGGCCGCGCTTGGGCATCGCCGGATCGCCCACCTCGGGGGCTCGCAGGCGCTCTACACCGGCTGGTCGCGCCACTCCGGATTCCGCGACGCGATGCGCTCCGGGGATCTCGCCCTCGACGACGATCTGATCGTGTTCAGCGACACCTTCACCGAGCGGGAGGGCGCGCGCTGCTGCGGTCAGCTGCTCGATCGCCGACGCGACTTCACCGCGATCGTGGCGGGGAACGACCTCCTGGCGCTCGGCTGCTACGACGCGCTCGAGGAGCGCGGCCTGCGCTGTCCCGAGGACGTGTCGGTGGTCGGCTACAACGACATGCCGTTCGTCGACCGGTTCCGGCCGCCCCTCACGACAGTCCGGGTCCCTCACTACGAGCTTGGCGCCACCGCGGCCGAGCTGATGCTCGAGCAGCTCCAGGAGATCCAGGCCCTGCCCCGCCAGCTGCGGCTGTCACCCGAGCTGGTGGTCCGCGGCTCCACCGGCCCACCCGCCGCGGCGCCACGCTGAAGCGGATCCCAACACGGGGTCCCTTGACACCTCACAACCACGACGGTAACGTCGCACACGATTGCAGCAAACGTTTGCAGTCGACCGCGTCGAACGGAGGAGAAGGGCGAAATGAGGCGAAGCGGTTGGATGTGGTCGTGCGCGACGGTGGTCGCGATCGCGGGACTCCTAGCCGGATGTGGCAGTTCCAGTAGCAGCACGTCGAGCGCTTCGAGCGCGTCGGGCAAGAGCTCCAGCACGAGCTCGGCCTCCGGCACGGGGGCCGCGAGCGGCTCGCCGGTGGTGATCGGGGCGTCGCTGGCACTGTCGGGCGACTTCGCGTCGGACGGTCAGAACTTCCAGAAGGGCTACACGCTGTGGGCCGACGACATCAACCAGGCGGGCGGTCTGCTCGGCCATCCGGTGAAGCTCGACATCGTGTCGGACGCGAGCAGCCCGGCGCAGGTGGTGACCAACTACCAGAAGCTGATCTCATCCGACCACGCCAAGCTCGTGTTCGGCCCATTCTCGACGCTGTTGACCGTGCCCGCCTCGAAGGTGGTCAACCGCTACGGATACGCGTTCGTCGAGGGCGCCGGCGGCGCGCCGGCCGCGTTCGGCAACGGCCTGCACAACATCTTCGACGTCAGCCTGCCGGTCATCGACAACCTCGTGCCGTACGCGAAGTGGATCGCCTCGCTCCCGGCATCGGAACGGCCCAAGACGGCGGCCTACGCCACGAGCGATGACCCGTTCACCCAGCCGCAGATTCCGCTTGCCCAGAAGATCATGGAGGCGGCAGGGATCAAGACCGTCTACAACAAGGTGTTCCCGGCCGAGGTGACCGACTACGCCCCGATCGCCAGCGCGGTGGCGAGCAGCAAGGCCGAGGCGGTCGTGCTCGGCTCGGTCGACGTGCCGACCGTGTCGGCGTTCATCCACGCCTTCATCCAGCAGCACTACAACCCCAAGTCGTTCATCGCCACGGCCGGGCCCGACCAGGGCGCGTCGTTCGTGAAGGCGGTTGGCACCGGGAATGAAGAGGGCATCATGTACCCGAACGGCTGGTACCCCGGGTACAACAATGCCAGCAGCCAGAAGATGGTGAACGAGTACGTCGCGAAGTACGGTGGGACTGCCGCCGACGTCGGCGCCGACGTGGCCGAGGCCTACTCGGTCGGCCAGGCCGTCGCCCAGGCGGTCGCCGCGACGCACAGCCTCGACAACGCCAAGATCATCTCCTACCTGCATAGCGGAGTCACCCTGAACACCGTGCAGGGCCCGGTGAAGTTCGACGCGAAGGGTGAGAACGGCGCCGCTGCCGCGTTCGTGTTCCAGTGGCAGAAGGGCCAGCAGGTTCAGGTGTTGCCGGTGGGCGCTACGGGTTCCAAGCCGCCGACGTACCCGAAACCTAACTGGGGATCGTGAACTCCACGGCACTCGCGAGGGCGGTCGTAGACGGCATCCTCTCGGGTGGCGTCTATGCCCTGATGGCGGCAGGACTCACGCTGATCTTCGGCGTGATGGACATCATCAATATCGCGCAGGGCGCGCTGATCGTGCTGGGCGCGTACATGAGCTACGTCCTCTCCGTGCACCTGGGGATCGACTTGTTTCTCGGGCTGTTCATCACCATCCCTGCGTTCTTCGTGCTGGGAGTGGCGATCGAGTGGTCGTTCATGCGGCGCCTGCGCGACCAGGACCGGGCCGCGATGTCGATCCTGGTCACCTACGCGGTCGCGATCATCA
>DATJWM010000185.1:0-7680 GCA_035501255.1 Mycobacteriales bacterium
TGCGCAAGCTCGAGGAGGTCGTGAAGGTCAAGGTCATCGACCGGACCGCGTTGATCCTCGACATCTTCGCCCAGCACGCCCGCAGCAAGGAAGGCAAGGCGCAGGTCGAGCTCGCGCAGCTGGAGTACATGCTTCCGCGCCTGCGCGGCTGGGGCGAGTCACTGTCCCGGCAGGCCGGCGGCCGGGTGGCCGGAGGTGGCGGGATCGGCACCCGCGGACCGGGGGAGACCA
Source organism: Mycobacteriales bacterium (assembly GCA_035501255.1). Lineage (GTDB taxonomy): Bacteria > Actinomycetota > Actinomycetes > JAFAQI01 > JAFAQI01 > JAFAZI01. The sequence goes on from DATJWM010000185.1 coordinate 232, forward strand.
AGATCGAAACCGACCGCCGGCGGATCCGCTCACGCAGCGCCAAGCTGCGGCGCGAGATCGCGGCGATGCGCACCGCGCGTGAGGTCAAGCGCCAGGAGCGGCGCCGGCGGGCGGTCCCGTCGGTGGTCATCGCCGGTTACACCAACGCGGGAAAGTCTTCCTTGCTCAACCGGCTCACCGACGCCGGCGTCCTGGTTGAGGACGCACTGTTCGCGACCTTGGATCCGACCGTTCGCCGCGGCCAGACGCCCGAGGGCACGGTGTTCACCCTGGCCGACACGGTCGGTTTCGTCCGGCACTTGCCGCACGAGCTCGTCGAGGCCTTCCGCTCGACGCTGGAGGAGGTGGCGGAGGCCGACCTGATCCTGCACGTCGTGGACGCCGCGGATCCCCAGCCGCTGTCGCAGTTGCGGGCCGTGCGTGAGGTTTTCGCCGACGTCGGCGCGCTCGGCGTGCGGGAACTCGTGGTGGCGAACAAGGCGGACGCCGCGACCCCCGAGCAGCTGATGCACCTGCTGCGAGCCGAGCCGGACGCGGTCGTGATCTCCGCCCGCACCGGCGAGGGGATCGAGGGGCTCCGCGGGCGGATTGCCGAGTTGATCCCGCGACCCGACGTGCCGGTCAGCCTGCTCGTGCCGTTCGACCACGGCGAGGTGGTGTCGAAGGTGCACGAGTACGGCGAGGTCCAGGCGGTCACGCATACGCCCGAGGGGACCCGGCTCGAGGCCCGGGTGCCGGCCTGGCTCGTGGGTGAGGTCGGGGCGTTCGGGGTCGGTTGAGACGGCGTCAGATCTTGCGCAGCACCGCGGTGACCCGCCCCAGGATGGTGGCATCGTCGCCGGCGATCGGGGAGTAAGCGGGGTTGTGCGGGAGCAGCCAGACGTGCCCCTCGCGCACGCTAAAGGTCTTCACGGTCGCCTCATTGTCCAGCAGCGCCGCCACGATCTCGCCCGGCTCGGCGTGATTCTGCCGGCGGACGACGACCCAGTCGCCGTCGGTGATCGCGGCGTCGAGCATCGAGTCGCCGACCACCTTGAGCAAGAACAACTCGCCGTCGCCGACGATCTGGCGGGGGAGCGGGAAGACGTCGGTGATCGCGTGCTCGGCGAGGATCGGACCGCCGGCGGCGATCTGGCCGACGATCGGGATGTAGGCCGGGGTGGGTCGATCGTCCCCCTCACCGGTCGGGTCGACCGGAGCCGGTGACGGAGCGCGGACCTCCACCGCTCGAGGCCGGTTCGCGTCCCGCCGCAGGAATCCTTTGCGCTCGAGCGCGGAGAGCTGGTGGGCGACGCTTGAGGTCGAGGTGAGTCCGACCGCTTCGCCGATCTCGCGCATCGAGGGCGGGTAACCGCGGCGCTCGACGGACTCGCGGATCACCTCGAGCACCTTGCGTTGCCGTGGGGTCAGCCCGGAGGCATCCGGCGGACCGTCGGGGATCTGGGAGACGATGCTGTCGGCCATGACGGCACCGTAACCAATCCGGCGGTAGAAATTCAAACACCTGTTCGAACGTGTCGTGGATTTTGTCGGCCGGCCGTGTTAGAAACTCGTACATGCGTTCGATCGAACCTGTGTTCGAAGCGAGCCGGTTCGATCCCGATGGCGAGAGGACTTCCCCGATGGCTTCCCTTCGACTCACCCGCCGTGGCCGGCTTGTGCTGATTGTGACCGTCATGATCGTGGCGACGCTCGCCGGCATCACGATCGGCCGCAGCGCGAGCCTGGCCGACAGCGGGGCGAAGCCGGCCCGGCACATGGTGGTGGTGCGGGCGGGCGAGACGCTGTGGGCGCTTGCCGTGCGGGTCGCCCCCGACTCCGATCCCCGGCTCGCGGTGGCCCAGATCGAGGCGATGAATCACCTCAGTGGTCCTGCGGTCGAGCCCGGCCAGCAACTGCTCGTACCGACGACACGCCGATAGCGGGTGCCACGTGCTTGCGCAGACGTCGTGGACGTCGTACGGTCCATCCCCAATATCTTGTGTTACACCGGTGTAATTCATCCACAGGTTGTGGAACAGCTTGTCCACAGGAGGCGATTAGCGGTGCATTGCCCGTTCTGTCGCTTCCCCGACTCCCGGGTGGTCGACTCGCGAGAGGCCGATGACGGGTCGGCGATCCGCCGCCGGCGCTCGTGCCCGGAGTGTGGCCAGCGGTTCAGCACGCTGGAAACCGCGAGCCTCAGTGTGGTCAAGCGCAGCGGCGTGCGCGAGCCGTTTCGCCGCGCGAAGGTGCTCGACGGGGTTCGCAAGGCGTGCTCCGGGCGACCGGTCGAGGAGGACGCGCTCGCCCTGCTCGGCGAGCAGGTCGAGGACTCGGTCCGCGCGCTCGGCCTCGCGGAGGTCCCGGCTCAGGAGATCGGGCTGGCCATTCTCGAGCCGTTGTCTCGGCTTGACGAGGTCGCCTACCTGCGGTTCGCGAGCGTCTACCGCAACTTCACTTCCCTCGACGACTTCGTCATCGAGGTGGCTGCGCTCCGCGACCGCGAGGCCGCAGAAGCGGCCGTCGGCACCGGAGCAATTCCGGCCGAACCAGCGTTGAACTAACCAGACCCAGGCCCAACGAGAGGACCCTTATGACCGAGACGGTGGCCGCGGCATCCGGCTTGCGACTCGAGCGCGTCTACACGCGTCCGGGGGTGCATCCGTATGACGAGGTGAACTGGGAGCGCCGCGACGTCGTCATGACCAACTGGCGGGACGGTTCGGTCAACTTCGAACAACGTGGGGTCGAGTTCCCGGACTTCTGGTCGGTCAACGCCACCAACATCGTCACCACGAAGTACTTCCGTGGCGCGGTCGGATCGGAGTCCCGGGAGTCCAGCCTGCGTCAGTTGATCGACCGAGTGGTGCTGGCCTATCGCCGTGCGGGCGAGCAGCACGGATACTTCGCCACTGAAGGCGACGCCGAGATTTTCGCGCACGAACTCACCTACATGCTCGTGCACCAGGTGTTCAGCTTCAACTCCCCGGTCTGGTTCAACGTCGGCACCGCCTCGCCTCAGCAAGTCTCGGCGTGTTTCATCCTCTCCGTCGACGACACGATGGACTCGATCCTCAACTGGTACCGCGAGGAGGGTCTGATCTTCAAAGGCGGGTCCGGGGCCGGGCTCAACCTGTCCCGGATCCGGTCCTCGAGGGAGCTGCTGTCCTCGGGCGGCACCGCCAGCGGACCGGTGAGCTTCATGCGCGGCGCCGACGCTTCGGCCGGCACGATCAAGTCCGGCGGCGCCACCCGCCGGGCCGCGAAGATGGTGATCCTCGACGTTGACCATCCCGACATCGAAGAGTTCGTCGAGACCAAGGCGCGCGAAGAGGACAAGATCCGCGCCCTGCGCGACGCCGGGTTCGACATGGACCTCGGCGGGCGCGACATCGTGTCCGTGCAGTACCAGAACGCCAACAATTCGGTGCGGGTCAACGACGAGTTCATGCGCTCCTACGAAGGCAAGCGCGAGTTCGGGCTGCGGGCGCGTTCGACCGGCGAGGTGATCGACTCGGTCGACGCGGCCGAGTTGTTCGACAAGATCGCGAAGGCGGCCTGGGAGTGTGCCGACCCCGGCATCCAGTACGACGACACGATCAACGACTGGCACACCACCCCCGAGACTGGCCGGATCACCGCGTCCAACCCGTGCAGTGAATACATGCACCTGGACAACTCCTCGTGCAACCTCGCGAGTCTGAACCTGCTGAAGTTCCTCGGCGACGACGACACCTTCGACACGGTGAAGTTCGCCAAGGCGGTCGAGCTGATCATCACCGCGATGGACATCTCGATCTGCTTTGCCGACTTCCCGACCCAGGCGATTGGTGAGACCACCCGCGCCTACCGGCAGCTCGGCATCGGCTACGCGAACCTCGGTGCGCTGCTGATGGCGACCGGTCACGCCTACGACAGCGAGGGCGGCCGATCGCTGGCTGCCGCGATCACCTCCCTGATGACCGGGACGGCCTATAAGCGCTCCGCCGAGCTCGCCGGCGTCGTCGGCGCCTACGACGGCTATCCGCGCAACGCCGAAGCGCACAAGCGGGTCATGCGCAAGCATGCCGCGGCGAACGACGCGGTACGACCGGTCGACGCCGACGCCGCTCGCGTTCTGCATGCCGCGACCAAGGCCTGGCAGGACTGCCTGTCGATCGGAGAGCGCACCGGCTGGCGGAACGCTCAAGCCTCGGTGTTGGCACCGACCGGCACGATCGGCCTGATGATGGACTGCGATACGACCGGGATCGAGCCCGACCTCGCGCTGGTCAAGTTCAAGAAGTTGGTCGGTGGCGGCTCGATGCAGATCGTCAACCAGACGATCCCGCGTGCGCTCGCCAAGCTCGGGTACGAAAACGAGCGGGCCGAGGCGATCGTCGAGCACATTGCCGAGCACGGCAACGTGCTCGACGCTCCGGGCCTCAAGCCCGAACACTACGAGGTGTTCGACTGCGCGATGGGTGAGCGGTCGATCTCGGCGATGGGCCATGTCCGGATGATGGCGGCGGCCCAGCCGTTCATCTCCGGCGCGATCTCCAAGACGGTCAACATGCCCGAGTCAGCGACGATCGAGGACGTCGCGGACGTCTACTACCAGGGCTGGAAGCTCGGGCTGAAGGCGCTCGCGATCTACCGCGACAACTGCAAGGTCGGCCAGCCGCTGTCCGACGCGAAGGCCAAGAAGGCCGACGCGCCCGGCGAGGGCACGGCCGAGCCTCGTCTCGTGCGCCGACGGCTGCCGCGCAAGCGGCCGTCGCAGACGGTCTCGTTCTCCGTCGCCGGCGCCGAGGGCTACATGACCGCCGGGTCCTACCCGGACGACGGCCTGGGCGAGGTGTTCCTCAAGCTCGGCAAGCAGGGGTCGACCCTCGCCGGTGTCATGGACGCCTTCTCGATCGCCATCTCGATCGCCCTCCAGTACGGCGTGCCGCTCGAGACCTACGTGCAGAAGTTCACCAACATGCGGTTCGAGCCAGCAGGAATGACCGACGATCCGGACATCCGGATGGCGCAGTCGGTGATGGACTACATCTTCCGTCGCCTCGCCCTGGACTACCTGCCCTACGACGCACGCAGCGAGTTGTCGATCTTCACCGCCGAGGAGCGGGCGCAGGCCGTGGCCGGTTCCTACGCCGCGGTCCCTGCCCCGGCCGCCTCCGACGCGGGGGAGACCGAGGTCGATATCGAGGCCGAGGTCGAGTCGATGCGCGGGAGCGTCCCGGTCGAGGTGCGATCATCCACCGAACTGATCGAGGCGCAGCAAGGCACCGCAGCAGACGCCCCACTGTGCCTGTCGTGTGGAGTCAAGATGCGTCCCGCCGGGTCGTGCTACGTCTGCGAGTCCTGCGGCTCGACCTCCGGCTGCAGTTGACGCTGCCGAACCGGTTCGTCGAGGTCGGCCGGGCCGAGCAAGAGGAGCAGCGTGGCGAGCAACGTGACCACGACCATGATCGTGAGATTGGTGCTGAAGTGATAGGCGTCGTCGAGAACGGCGGGGGTGGGGGTCAGCGCCGTGTCGTGGGCGAGGAGGTAGTGCAGCACGCGAGCGGCGTTGACCGCAGAGACGATTCCGGTGACGATCCAGATACCGGCGAGAACGATGAATGCCGGCACGTCCCCGAACCTTCGCCCGATGCCGATCGGTCGCCACAGGGCGATCACCGCAGCCAGCATCGCGACCGACGCGAACGCAAGCAGAGCCGCGCCGATCGCGTCGCTCGGCCGGTGCCAGGTCGCGGTCTGCACCTGAACGGCGGTCAGCCAGGCGTAGGAGCCCGCAACGACCGCGCAGATGCCGCGCCACGCCGGTGGCGAGACGATCACGAGGGCGAGCGCGCAGGCGATCGCCGTTGCGGTATGTCCGCTCGGGAAGGTGTTGTCGTTGCCGCCGAAGGTGTCGGTGTGGATGAGGAATGGTCGCTGGAGGATCACCCGGCGTAGCCCGTCGACGCCGACCACCGCGATGAGAGCACCGAGAGCGGCGGCGATGCCGAGGCGAATCCTGCGGCGGACCGCGCCAAAGATGACGATGCCGACGAGGACGACGGCGAACGAGTCCTTGGTGATCCGGCTGAGCGTTGACGCCGAGGCCGAACGTGAGGAAGCGCTTTGTTCCTGGGATCCGAGGAGGACGGCGTTGTCGAAGCGCTGGCCCAGGGCGGTCCGAACGAAAACCAGGTAGACGATCATGGCCAGCACGACCGCGATCACTGATGCGGCAGCGAGCCGAACGGCAAGCTGGACGCCGGCGCGCACCGACTAACTACTCTCGGGTCAGTGCAAGCACAGGGATCGTGCGGATGCCCCTGGTCTTCTCGGCGTACTCCGCGAAGCCGGGGTAGCGGCCGGCCTGCTCGGCATAGATGCGGTCGCGGTCCTCGCCGTGCAGGTCGGTCACGGTGACCGGGAACGTCTCGGTACCGATCTCGAGCACTGCGTGACCTGCCCGCACGAGGTTGCGGTACCACTCGGGGTCTTCCGGCGCGCCTCCCTTGGACGCGAAGACGTACACCGTCGCCGGGTCGTCGGCGTCCGCGAGGTACATCATCGGCGCGATGTATTCCTCGCCGCTGACGCGACCGATGTGGTGGACGAGGACCATCGGAGCTCCTTCGAAGTTGCCACCGACCCGACCGCCCCTCGCCCGAAACTCCTCGACGATCGGCACGTTTCCCTTGCTAATGGTTGTCACGGATGGTCCTTTTCCCGGGTTCAGCTGCGTCCGGCGGGGGTTTGCTGAGCGGTCAGCGACGGATCGGTGATCGGCAGGTCACCGAGCGCATCGTCGATCGCGGCCAGCACGTCCGGCGCGAGCCTCACCCCGGCGGCCGTTGCGTTGTCGACCACCTGCTCCGGCCGGGAGGCGCCGATGATCGCGCTCGACACGTTGGAATTCTGGAGCACCCAGGCCACCGCGAGGGCCGCCATCGACAGGCCGGCATCGTAGGCGATCGGCGCCAGCCGGGCGACGGCGGTGAGGACGTCATCGGCGAGCCAGCGGCGGATCATGTCGGCGCCGCCGAGGGGGTCGGTCGCGCGCGAACCCTGCGGATGGGGCTCACCCGGCCGGTACTTGCCGCTGAGCACGCCTTGCGCGATCGGAGACCACACCACCTGTCCAATGCCGAGCTCGGCACAGGTGGGCACCACCTCGGCCTCGATCACGCGGTAGAGCATCGAGTACTGCGGCTGGCTGGACACGAACGGGATCTTCAGTTCGCCGGCGAGGGCGTGAGCGGCGCGGATCTGCTCGGCCGTCCACTCCGAGACGCCGATGTAGAGGGCCTTGCCGCTGCGGACGACGTCCGCGAAGGCCTCCATCGTCTCCTCCAGCGGGGTCTCGTGGTCGTAGCGATGGGCCTGGTACACGTCGACGTACTCGGTCCCGAGACGGCGCAGCGAACCGTTGATCGACTCCGCGATGTGCTTGCGGGAGAGGCCACTGTCGTTGTGCCCCTTCGGACC
>DATJWM010000186.1:0-4202 GCA_035501255.1 Mycobacteriales bacterium
CGCCGCGTGGACGACCCCGGCTCCCTGACCGCCACCAATATGACGGTCGGCACCGTCTTATACGCTGCGCCCGAGCAGCTCTTGGGTGAGCCGCTTGACGGCCGGGCCGACCAATACGCGTTGGCGGCCACAGCTTTTCACAAACCGGCGAATACCGGACCATCGCCACCATGTGGGGAGTGGACAAGGGCATGATCAGCAAGCCGACGATCAACGGCGCGATCAGGTGATCCTGCGATCAGGTCGGCGCGTCTTCGGCGGTGTGGACGATAAGGATGTCGATCTTGACTCGACGGGCGATGGTGGAGGGGACCGAGCCCAGCAGGCGTCCGGCGACCGTGTCCAGTCCAACGTCGCCGACGACGATCAGGTCCGCCTCGGCCTCCTTGGCCAAGTTCACGAGCACGTCGACCGGCGCGCCGACGATTGACCGCTCCGCCACACTTCGTGCTCCCGCGGCCTCCGCCCGCCCGCGGGCTTCCCGAAGGACCTCGTAGGAGTGGGCACTCCCGTGCATCTTGTAACTGCCTTCGCCCCCGAGGGCGTCTTCGGCGCGGCGGTCGGTTATCCGGTCCGGCGAGGGTGGTCGCGACCAGCCGCCCCTCTCCTCAGTGCCGAGATGCGCGTTCGCAATGATGAGCTTCGCATTGTCTTGTGCTGCGACTGCGCCTGCTCGGTCGACCGCCCGCAACGACGATGGGGAGCCGTCCGTCCCGACAACAATTGTGCGATAGGTCATCGCGCCTCCTAGGAGTCTGTGGGGACCACAACAAGACCTTAGCCGCTTGACCTTCACTCCAGTCCTGTTGGGCTTGCTGCGAGGAAATCGTCGATCGCGGCGGCCAGGAGGGCGGGCTGGTCTTCCGGGATGAAAGTGCGACTGTCGGCGATCAGTTCGAATCGGCCTTGCGGCAATAGTTGCGCCAGCCGTCGTCCGTGGTCGCGGGGGAAGACCTTGTCGTTCTCGGCCCACAGCACCAGCGCCGGTTTGTCGAAGTTGGTGAGCCGCGCCGCGGCCTCGAATGTGTATTTCGTGTCGACCGCGCGCAGCATGCGCCGAAAGTCGCGCCTGACTTTTGAGTTCAGGCGCACCGGGTCGGTGTAGGAACGCATGATGTCCGCAGGCATCGCCCGCGAAGTCACGAACCCGTACGCCGTCGGCAGCCGCTGGATCGGCTTGAACTGCGCGGTTTGGGCGACCATCCAGGTGAGCAGCCGTGAGTGCGCAGTCACCAGCAAGTACTTCTGCGGCGTCGGCGGGAACTTCTCGAACGCGTCGCACGAGGTGAGCACCAGGCGAGCGATCCGATCCGGGTGGCGCCCGACGAGCGTCTGGGCAACCGCGCCGCCCGTGTCGTTCGCGACGATCGCGACGTCGTCGAGGTCCAGGGCCTCGAGGAAGTCCGCGGTGATCCGTGCCATCCCGGGCAGGGACAGGTCGGTGTCGGGTTTCAGCGGGAGCGAGTGGGAGCCCCACGGCAGGTCGGGGGTGATGCAGCGATGGCCGGCTGCCAGGCGCGGTACGACGTGCCGCCACAGATCGCCATTGACGGCGACGCCGTGGACGAACACGATCGGCGAGCCGTTGCCGCAGGCGCGGTAGCTGATCGCGCCCGCCGGTATCTCGACGCGGTGCTCGCCGCCGAGTTGCGGACTGATGGACATGGCTCCTCCTGGGCCAGTGGCCGACAAAAACAACACGGTCCCGGAACAAAACAACACGGTCACGGAACAAAACAACACGGTCGCGGAATAACAGGTCGCAGTCCATGGTTGCTCATCGTTTGAGCGTCGCTGAAGACCTGCTCGATCCGGCGTCCCGGCCGGTGTCAGACCAGGAGGTGCCATGACCACCGCCACCCTCCCGAGCCGTCTCGCGGCCGTGCAGAACGCCGGCCGATTCGACGACGCAGTCGTCGGCGGCTTCGCCCGCTACATTGCCGAGGCGCCCGACGAGAAGCTATTCCGCATGAACCCCTATAGCTACGCGGCGGAGACCGGCATCGGCGAGCGTGAGGCGGTGGACCTGTTCCTCCACGCCGCACACGCCGGCGTGGTCGAGTTCAGTTGGGGTGTCCTCTGCCCCGCGTGCGGATCGTTCATCACGACAGACCACGCGCTGCGCGCACTGAACCAGGAGCGCATCTGCGCGATCTGCGACATTCCCATCCCGCCCGAGATCGACGACAACGTCGAGGTCGCGTTCAGCGTCGCACCCTCGGCGAGGACGACCCGCTTCCAGGCCCCTGAGATGCTTGACTTTCGCCGCGACAGCCTCGCGCTGTTCTTCTCGCCGAGTGTTGCGGACCCCTCGCACCTCGGGCGCTACCTGGATAACCCGGTGTGGTTCGGTACCGCAGCGGCGGGAGCGACGCTGGAGGCCGACAAGGAGCTCGCGCCCGGGCGCTACGTGCTGGCGCTGCCGGAGTACCACGTACTGGGGCGCTTCACCGTCGACGAGGGTGCGGGCGACTCGGCGTCGAGCTACGAGGTCCTCGCCGGCGGCCAGCTGATTCAGGAGGGCGAGCAGCTTGCGGCCGGCAAGGTGCGCATGACTCTTCGAAACCGGCTTGGCCGGCCAGTGGTCTTCGGCGCTTTCACCGACCCGCGTCCGTCGTCGCCGGAGGCGCGCGCCAAGAAGGCGGCGAAGATGGCGGGGGGGTCGGGCCTGAACTTCCACCGCTTCTTCACCGTCAAGGAGCTGGTGACCACCCAGGTATTCCGCGATCTGTTCCGCACCGAGAGTATCCCGTCGGCGGGCGGCCTGGGGCTGAAGAACCTGACCGTGCTGTTCACCGATCTCAAAGGCTCGACCGAGCTCTACTCGCGGATGGGCGACATGCGCGCGTACGGCCTCGTCGGCGAGCATTTTGGCCTGTTGCGCGACGTGGTCGCCGCCCGCGGCGGCGCAGTGGTTAAGACCATTGGAGACGCGGTGATGGCGAGCTTCCCAACGCCGGCCCCGGCGCTCGAAGCAGCCATGGTGATGAACCGCGAGATCGCCAGGGTTGGCGAGCTGGAGCTCAAGATCGGCCTGCACGCCGGCCCTTGCATCGCGGTGGACCTGAACGAACGCCTCGACTACTTCGGCCAGACAGTGAACATCGCGGCGCGCGTCCAGGGGATCGCCGACTCGCGCCAGATCGTGTGCACCGATGCGGTGCGCGACGCGCCGGGCGCGGCCGAGGTGATAGGGGGGCTGAGCCTCGTCGGTGCGCGCGAGGAGGCGGTTCTCAAGGGGGTCGCCGGTCAGGTCGGCGTCTGGCGGTATCAGTAGGCCCCCGAGGTCCTTGAGGTCCTGGCCGTCAGCCGGCGGCCCACTGCTTGGCGCGGTCAAGCTCGTCGAGGCGGAACAGGGCGAGCTCGCCGGGGACCATCCATGCCAGTGCGTGCAGCGTATGGGCGACCCAATCTCTGTCGGACACCACCGCGATGCGCTTGAAGGCCGAATGATGCTGGAAGAGTGCGCCGAAGCCCAGCTTGAGGTCCTCGACCAGCCCGCCGGGCCCGAAGCCCTCGTAATCGGGGGCGATGACCTCCACGATCCTGATCTCGCCGGTTTTCAGCAGCTCATCCATCGCCGGCTTGAACTCACGCAGGTCGTCACCACGAAGCCGACCCGAAACGCGGATGCCGGTCACTCCCTCCGGCATGTCTGGCAGTAGTTCGATCATCGGATGTTCCCTCCGTCGCTCGGTCGAAGCCGCGTCGCGATAAGGCGGCGCGGGCCACCCTCAATCGTGAATCATGTCGGGCCGTCCTGAAAGACAAAGGGCTCGCCGGCCTCGAAGCGACCGACCAACTCGTCCGGGTCGAACAGCACTCCGACGGGATTCTCGGCGAACGTATCGGACTCGAAGAATTCCGTTGCCTCATCTGGGGTTTCGAAGTTGTCGATCTGCAGCTCGACGTTGTTGCCGTCGGGGTCGGCGTAGTACATCGACGTCGTCGGGCCGTGGTTGATGTGGTGCAGCCCGCTGTGTTTGTCCTCGGGGCGTTCTGAGGCCCCGGTTACCGCGAAGGCGACTCGATGGTGCTCGTCGTCGTAGGTCATGAAAGAGAGGTATTCACCCTCGTGCGCCACTCGACCGTGGAGGACGAGGATGTACCAGTCCAACATCGCCTTCATCTGACCGGTGCGCAGCACGACATGAGCGAGCTTGGTGGGCGAAGTCATGGCAGATCGCAACCTCCTGCATTCC
>DATJWM010000187.1:0-21816 GCA_035501255.1 Mycobacteriales bacterium
CGTCGCCGCCGTTGTCCCTCGTGAGTTGGAGGCGACGCTGGTCCTCATCGGGGTGGTAGGCATCCAGATGGCCGTCGACCACACCTCAACGATCGCGAAGGTGCTTCCCTTCTACGGCGCGCGGTTGCTGATTGACCATGCGCTCGTAGGATCCGGCGCAATCGCCTGGCCGCTCCTGATTTCCTCGGCCTATGCCGTGGTGCTGCTGCTGATCGCCCGAATCTTCATCGGGCCACGCCTGACCGTTCGCCGGCCTGGCGGTACGACGCCCCAACCCCAGCGGTGAGCGAGGTCAGTTCCGCTCCTCGAGCACGTCGAGATTGGTGAACGCGGCCGGTGAGTCGAGAATCGCCTCCTGCTTGCGCCCGAACTCGGCGGTCTCGGGAAGGTTGGAATTGACCATCGCCGCGTCGTGGTCGTCGAAGAACGCGAGGACCAGGTAGCGATCGGGATCGTCGCGGTCGCGCGCGATCACTGACCGGCGCAGCGTGCGTTTGCCCTCGGTGGCGCTGCGCCACTCGGCTTCGAGGGCGATCAGTTCGTCGTAGTTCTTGGTGTGGATGTCGACGATTTGGACGAACGTCATCAGGGCCTCCCGACTACTGGCCGATCCCGTGCCCGGGTCAACTCGCCCCGTCTCTTATCACAGTTTCGGACTGCCCGCGACTCCCCCGAGCATGTTAAGTTCCGTATCGGAACGTTAGTAAACACGAGACGGAGGGGAGTGGATCACTGGTGAGTGTCCTCGCCGCTCCCGTCGGCGGTCGGCCACGGGACCCGCGAATCGACGCGGCCGTACTGCGCGCGACCACCGAGCTGCTCGAGAACGTCGGGTATCTCAAGCTCAGCGTGGCGGCAATTGCGGAGCGCGCCGGTACGAACAAGCCGGCGATCTACCGGCGTTGGCCGACGAAGGCGCATCTGGTGCACGAGGCGGTCTTTCCGGTCGAGGGGTTGGTCACCGAGACCGTTGATGGGGATCTTCGCGCGGACCTCCGAGCGCTCGTTGCGCTCGGGGCCGAGCTGCTTGCTCGACCTGCGGCTCGTGCCGCTCTCCCGGGTCTGATCGCCGAGATGATGGGTGACCCGGTCCGGCATGCCGATGTGCTGAGTCGGCTCGAGGCAGGGAGGTGGACCTGGCTGGACCGTCGGCTGGCTGCCGCTGCCGAGGCCGGCGAGGTGCGCGCGGGGGTTGCGTCCTCGACCGTCCTGGAGCTCGTCGCCGGAGCAACGCTCGTGGCGGCCCTGCTGCGCGGGCCTGCCGATCTCGACGACGGGTGGGTCGATGGCGTGGTCGATCTGATCATGGGCGGGATCACGACATGAGCCGGCAGGAGCCCGGAGCGGACGCCGGACGGATCTTGCAGGTCGAGCCGTTGGTGGCGACGGCGTGCGCGCGGGTGGACTCGGACGACTTCGGTGGCGACTCGTGGCGGGAGGGACTCGAGCGCCTGGTCCAGTCGTTGAACACCGAAGCCGCGTTGAACGAGACGGGCATGTCGTCGATGACCGACCAGATCCTCGCCTGCCTGGTCAACCGGCTTCAGATCGAGCGGTGCTACGCCCGGCATCCCGAAATCGCGGACCAACAGATCGTGGCACCGCTGTTTGGGCTCGGACTTCCCCGGACCGGATCGACCGCGTTGAGCTTCCTGCTCGCGCAGGACCCAGCACGCAGGTCGCTTCGGGTCTGGGAGGCACAGGCCCCATGTCCGCCGCCGGTCACGGCCACCGAAGGTAGCGACGAGCGAATCGCTGCGGCACAGCGTGGCATCGACGTCACGAACGAGTTGTTTCCCGGCCTGGCCGGCATGCTGCCGAGTGCCGCGGACGGACCGATCGAATGTCTCATTCTGTTGGCACTCGACTTCAAGTCCCTCCTGTTCGAAGGGATGGCGCGGGTCCCGACGTACAGCTCGTGGCTGATGACGTGCGACATGGTGCCGGCCTACCGCTACCACGAGCGCGTGCTCAAGCTGCTCCAGTGGCGCTGCCCGCCCACGCGCTGGTCGCTAAAGACCCCCGCACACATGTTGTCGATCGACGCGCTCGACTCGGTCTATCCCGACGCCCGATTTGTCATGACCCACCGGCGCGTCGGCGACGTGCTTGCGTCGGTGTGCGCCCTGTACGAGACGTTCATCAGCATCCTGGCCGACCGCTGTGATCCGATCGAGATCGGCATGCACAACAGCGACACCTGGCGGACCGCTGTGACCCGAGTGCTCGCCTTCCGGGACCGGGGAAACGAGAGCAGGTTTCACGACCTGTTCTTTGCTTCGCTTCAGCGTGACCCGCTGGGAGAGATCGCGAGACTGTACGACGGGCTCGGCGAACCGCTCAGCGAGAGCGCCCGGCTCCGAATGAGCGCTTGGGCGGCGTCGAATGCAGAAGACCGACGGGCGCCGGGTCAGTATCCGGCGGCGAGGTTCGGCCTTGACCCCGCGAGAATCGCGGCCGACTTCGAGTTTTACCACGACCGTTTCCACCTTTCCGATGAGCACTGAGCACACCCGCGACCGTCCACGTCAACAGGGAAGAACATGAGCGCATCGAATTCGCCGACCGAGAGCGCGCAGAAGGTCATCGACGGAACCGCGTGGAGTGAGTTCTGCGATCTGCTTCGCGATGCCGGCCAGGTCATCCTGGCCGAGGGCAACCCCGACGACCCGCTCAGCCGGGCTGAGGGATTTCGGATGCTGACCCGATTGCTGCGCGGCGCGCTCGAGACCAGGCTCGAACACGGTCGTGCGGTCCAGCCCGCGCTGGTCTGTACCTGTCACGAGACGATCAAGATCGTTGGCGAGAACCCGGACAACCACTACCTCGGGGCCGCGCTCGACGGCAGGTACGACTATCGCGTGTGGGGCACGCGCGGAGAGGCGAAGTGGATCAGTTTCAACCTGTTCTCCGGCGGCGGGTTCGGCGGCGGCGGCCCGGGAACCGGCGCCACGTTGCACGAGGAGCAGATGCACGTCGAGCCTGATGGCAGCTTCGAGGTGATCATCTCCCAGCGGGAGCATCCGGGGAACTGGCTGCGATCCGAACCTGACACGGGCAGCCTCGCGATCCGGCAAACCTTCCTCGACAAGCGAGCACAGCGTCACGCCGACCTTCGGATCGAGCGGATCGGCGCGGCCGACGAACCTCGATCACCGCTGACGGCCGAGGAGCTGTATCACTCGCTGCTCTACGCCGGGTTCTACGTGAAGGGAGTGGCCGAGATCGGATCTCAGTGGGCGGTGCGGCAGTCGCAGTGGCCGAACGAGTTCACCGACGAGGCGCAGCTCGCCGACACGAACCGGTTCAAGGACCCCCAGATCACCTGGCACCAGGCGTATTTCGACCTCGATGACGGCGAAGCGCTGATCGTCGAGTTCACTCCGCCCGAGTGCGACTACTGGATGATCGCCCTGCACAACCACTGGATGGAAACGCTCGACTACGTCAACCATCAGTCCACCCTGAACTGCGACAGCGCCGAGCTGGAGCCCGACGGCAGCGCGAGGTTCGTCATCGCCGACCGGGATCCGGGTGTGCGCAACTGGCTCGACACCGCGGGTCACCGGCGCGGAACGGTTGGCGTGCGCTGGGTCGGGCCCGAGGTCCGCGACGTCCTTCCGCGCACGAGAGTCGCCAACGTTTCGGAGCTGTCAATAGATAGGGAGTGCTCGGATGGATCTCGGACTTGAGGGTGCCGTCGCGGTCGTCGCCGGTGGCACGACCGGTATGGGTCGGGCCGCCGCCGACTGCTTTGCGGCTGACGGTGCTCGCGTCGCAGTGCTGGCGAGATCGCGAGGGGCACTCGACGCCACCGTCTCCGACCTGCGCGCACGCGGGGCGACCGACGCGCTCGGCGTGTCGACCGATCTCTTCGACGACGGTTCGGTCGAGTCCGCCATCGCAGAGATCGGTCAGCGTTGGGGCCACATCAACGCGCTGGTGAACGCGGCCGGTCCGATGGACGGTGGCCTGAAGAGCTTCGAGACCTACACCGACGACGACTGGCACGCCGTGTTCGACGGAATCGCGCTGAGCGCCGTGCGGACGGTTCGGTCGGCCTTGCCCTATCTCCGGGCCGCACCGTGGGCCCGCATCGTCAATGTCTCGGCGATGTCGACCAAACGTCAGTCGCCGGGGTTGATCGCGTACACAGCATCGAAGTCCGCTCTCACGAGCATCAGCAAGAACTTGTCATTGACCCTCGCCCCGGAGGGAATCCTCGTCAACACCGTGAGTCCCGGCACCTTCGCCTCTCCCTCCTTCAAGTCGGCGCTGGCGGCCGTCCCTGGCGTCGACGAGAACGATCTTCACGACGTGATGCGGTTCATCGGCGAGAACTTCGGTCATCACGTGCATCTGGATCGCGCTGCCGATCCGGCGGAGATCGGACCGGTCATCGCGTTCGCCGCCTCGCAGCGCAACACCTACATGACCGGTGCGAACATCAACGTCGACGGCGGCTCGGACTTCACCTGACCGAGCAATCCGCCGGTCGGGCTCGCGGTCACGAACCGGGGTGAACGACGACGCGCGGGGGCCCTTGTGATCGGCGTACGTCGTCGAAGGCCGCCGGGACCTCGTCGAGTCCGATCACGGCCCCAATGCTCGGAGTCGGGTCGAGGCGCCCGGCGCACACGGCGTCGAAGGTGCCGTACCAGTCGTCGGGCAGCGGTCCGCCGCCGAACTGGATCGTGACCCCGCGGTGGGTCGCGAGCGTGCAGTCCAGTGAGTCGCCGGTGTACCAACCCCCGGCCGCAAAGATCCGCGTCCACATGTCGCATTCCTCGACGATTCGCTGGACCATGCCTTTCGCGCCAACGCATTCGAACACGACCGCCGGGGTGGTAATGCCGCGGTCGGCACTCAACTGTCGGGCCACGTCGAACGGTGAGTGTTGGGACGGGTCGACGAGCACGTGTGCGCCGAATTCCTGCGCCAGAGCACGCCGCGCGCCGTTGTAGTCGGAGACGATGATCGGGTCGATCGAGCGAGCCGCCAGAGCCGCTACCGCGGAGAGGCCGATGGCACCGGCGCCGGTGACGATAGCCACCTCGCCCGCCCCGATGCGCGAGCTGCGGACGTAGAACTCGCCGACCGCGAACGCGTCGACCAGCGCGACAGCGTCGGGGTTGACGTCGTCCGGGACAGCACGAGCCATCGGTTCGGACACAACGAGCAGCTCACCGAAGCTCCCGGGTGCCTCGGGATGCTGGCCGATCACCTTGGTCCCCGACAGTCCACCATCGATCAGCAGGATGGGGATCGAGGTCACCCGAGTGCCGATCGGGAACTGATCGGAGCAACCGGGGCCGTGCGCGACGACCTCGCCGACGAACTCGTGGCCGAGCACGATGTCTCGGCCCGGGTCGTAGACCATACCCCCGACGCCGCCGGCGGGGATCGCGTCGTGATGATCCATGAAGTGGACGTCCGAGGCGCAGATCGCGGTGGAGATCGTGCGGATGAGCAACTCGCCGGCGCCCGGAGTCGGGTCGGGAGTTGTGCGGACCTCCAGGCGTCCGCCACGCAGGACTACTGCTTTCACTGTTGTCTTCGCTTTCGTCTAGCCATCCATGCTGACAGGGGTGCCGTCCGGGACCAGATAGGCACCGAGATGTGTGTAGGTACGTCGCGCGATCGCCCACCCATCTGCTTGCCGGACGAGATCGTCGTCGTAGAAACCGATCGCGCGGGTGCCGGTCTTGTTGTCGGGACCCATCACGATCGCGTCGACGTAGCAGCGCGCGGTAGCGCCCATGGGAGTACCTCGGACGTCGAAGTTGGTCAGACGATGCAGCGAGTACCCGCATGCGTCGTGCACCTCCGCCATCCAGGTCGTGATCGACTGGGCGGACTCCCAGGAGCCGATCGGGCCGTAGTCCGCGGCGCAATCGTCGGTGAAACAGCTCCGCAGGCGGTCCCAGTCGCGACGATCGATCGCGCTCGCGTAGCGCACGAGGACCTCGGTTACGTCGATGGTCACATCGTGCTCAGCGTTGTCGCTCACGCGGTCCTCCCGAGCTGGTCACGGTTGACGGGGCGCAGGGCGCGCACGATGAGCTCGATCGTGTGGTCGATCGGCCGGTCCCGTTGCGCGATGGTCGGGATGAGATGTCGAGACACGATCGCCCCGAGCAGCAGGTCGAACACATCGTCAGGGTCGAGCGCGGGGTCGACCCGACGCGTGCCGGCTGCTCGCAGAATGTCGAGAAGGTACGGGCGGGTCGACACCTCGAAATATCGAGCGTCTCGAGTGGCACGGTCCTGGTCTTTGCGCGACGCGAGGAGCGCGGGCATTGCTGCGCGGGCCACCGGACTGCCGAAGGCGTCGAGGTATTGGCCGGCGAACGCATGCAGGTCGGCGCGAAGGTCACCCGTCGGTCGCACCGTCTCTGCGCTGAATCCGGGGAAGGCAGCCCGTTCGATCAACTCGATCCTCGATGGCCAGCGTCGATACAGCGCTGAGGTGTGGACCCCGGCTCGGCGGGCGATGGCTTGCATCGTGGTGGCGTCGAATCCCACATCGACCAGCAGTGAGCGGGTTGCCTCAATCGCGGCGTTGTCGATGCTCACGTCGCGGGGACGCCCCACCGGTCGCGCGGTCGGCATCGGGCGACGGTACCACCAATTTAGGAGGTCTCTCCTGTTATTGCGGTAGGTTGCCTGGATGGAGAGCTTTCGCGAGACCTATGGGCCATGGGCGCTCGTCCTCGGCGCGTCCGACGGCGTCGGAGCAGCGATCGCCGAGGAGATCGCTGCGCGCGGGGTTGGCGTCGTCCTGGTCGCCCGCCGTCGTGCTCTTCTCGACGAGGTCGCGGCGCGCTTGCCGGTGCCGAGTCGGGTGATCGTGAGCGATCTCGCCGCGACCGATGCGGTCGTCGAGATTGACGCAGCGACGGCGGATCTCGACATCGGGCTCGTTGTCTACAACGCCGGCGCCGACGCCAACAGCGCACCGCTTCTCGATCAGCCGTTGGAGTATCTGGCGAATCTCGTGCAACGAAACTGCGCCGCGGTTCTCGAGACGAGCTACCGGTTCGGTGGGAGATTGCTGACCCGCGGTCGGGGTGGTCTGGTGCTGGTCACCTCCGGTGCGGCGTGGGCAGGCGGTGCGACCCTCGCGGCGTACGGCGCGTCGAAGGCTTTCGACCTCACTCTCGCCGAAGCGTTGTGGGCCGAGTGGCGTCCGCACGGGGTGTCGGCCCTTGCGCTCGTGCTCGGCGCGACCAATACCCCGTCGCTCCAGCGCTACCTGGCCGAGCACGGCCGCGCGCTCGGCCCGCTTGCTGATCCGGTTGACGTGGCCGTCGAGGCGCTCGACCATCTTCACGATGGCCCGACCTGGAGTTATGGCATGCCCGACCCGCAAGGTGGCAGTCCGTTCGGGACGCTGACTCGACGCGACGCCGTCGAGCTCATGTCCTCGATCGCCGACTAGCGGGGTCCCTCCGGGATCGCGTCGGAGAACAGGAGGCAAACGATGCCGCACATGCGCCCCGAGAACCTCGCGGCCGGCGGGGGTGGCCGCTGGCCGGCCGCCGGAGAGAACTTTCGATCCGAACGTTGGGGTGATATGGAAGTTGGTTTCACCACGGTCGATGCACCGCTGGACTGCACCGAGCTCTACCGAGCCGGCGGGATGCCCGGTGGTGTGTGCCCGTGCCCGCACTACGGATACATCTTCGAGGGCGCGCTGCGGGCGACCTACCCGGGCACCGGCGATCCCGACGAGGTGGCAACGAGCGGCGAGGTCTACTTCTTTCCGGCCGGCCACGTTCTTATCTACGAGGCTCCGACCAAAGCGCTCGAACTCAATCCCGCCTATGCACTGGGCCAGTGCATGGACGCGATGCAGCGGGCGGCCGGCCGCTAGCGAGGTTTTCGGCTGCGTTCGATCGACTCGGCGAGGTGTTTGATTCGCCGAAGTCGGTCGTCCCACGCTCGACCGACCTGGGCGAGTTGGTCGACCGCTCGGGCGAACTGTTCGGGGCTCACGCCGTACCGCACCTCTCGGCCCGACGCGTGGGCGCGAACAAGGCCCGTCCGCTCAAGCACCGCGAGATGTTTGGAGACTGCCTGCCGCGTGACCGGAAGCTCGCGGCTGAGGCTGCTCGCGGTGCCGGGTCCGCCCATGACCATGAGGTCAAGGATCCGGCGCCGGGTTGGATCTCCGATTGCGGCCCACAAGTCGTCATCGATGTCTGCCGTCACTCGTGGTGCACCGAACCACTCAGGTCGTTGGCGTAGGTGGCGAGGTTCGCGAGATGTCGGGTCCACCCCTCGTCGTGGCTTGTGTAGTACTCCTCGAGCACTGCCGCCTCCCATCCCTGCTCACGCATCCCTTCCTCGGTGACGGTCAGCAAAGTCCCGTCGCCCTGCGGCGCGAGGGTGAAGGTGACCAGCATCGAGTTGCCCACCGAGGGCGTCTCGCCCTCGGGATGGACCCAGCGGAAGGAGAAGCGCTCTCCCGGTACGGCGTCGACGATCGTGAGCTGCACGACGTAGTCGTGGTCCCGGCGTGTGGATGCGCGCGCTCGCCAGACCAGGGTCCCGCTGGCGCCTGGGGTGGCGTCGAACTCGGCGTCGTCGGTCCACCACTGCGCGATGTGCGCGGGCGTGCTGATCACGTCGTAGACCAGCTGCGGCGGGGCGTCGATCGCGATCTGCTTGCTGATCGACCCCAGCTCCGTTTGGGTGCGTTGCGTCATCGTCACTCCGGTCGTGAATGCCTATCTGCAACTGATGGTTGCATATTCATCGAACTTCGGGCAACATGCAACCAGTTATTGCACATTCGGGAACGACCCACGATCGGAAGGAACACCATGCCCGACATCCTCCACCGGATCAGCATCGACGCCCCGCCCGCCGCGGTGCACGACCTCATCGCCTCCACTGATGGCATCGCCCGCTGGTGGACCGGCCGAGAGGTCGAAGGGGACAGTCGCGTCGGTGGCGAGTTCAGCGTGTATTTCGGGGACGCCGCCCGCCCTGCGGCCTCGATGCAAACCCTGGCGGACCAGGCTGATGAGATCGCTTGGCGGGTGGTCGGTGGTCCCGACTCTTGGGTCGGAACCGTCATCACCTTTGCCCTCCGTCCGTCCAACGCCGACGGGACGACGTTGCTGTTCACTCACGCCGGGTGGGAGCAGGCGAGCGAGTTCATGAGCGGCTGTAGCACTAACTGGGGCGCCTATCTGACCAGCCTCAAGCACGGCGCCGAAGGTGCCGGCTTCCACCCGCACCCGGAGGGTGAGATCAGCCGGTGGGACTGACGGCGGACAGGTGGTTGCCTCAACTCTTGAGAAGCATTCACCGCGTGTGGGCGGGGCGGTGAGAGGATGGCGCCCGCCGACACTCCGCCTGTGCTCACGGGGGACCCAATGAATCGCGGCTTGGCTGCGACCACGACGACCGCTGTGCTGCTCTGCGCATCTGTGGCGCTGATCGGCCAGCCGGCATACGCCACCAGCGGCACACCCGGCTGGGCGAGTCTCGGCAATATATTCACGGCGGGGGCACCGGTCCTCGCGACCGACGCTGCTGGTGAGGACTTCGTTGCCTACGCGGTGGAGGACTCGGCCTACCCCAACTACGTGGTGTACGTTGCCGAGCGGCAGGCAGGGGCGGGAACGATACTCGGGTCACCGATCGTCGTGTCGAACGTTGGGTCCGGTGACAACTCGCTGGATCCGTCGATCGCCGCCGATGCGGCGGGCGACGTGATGGTCGCCTGGTACGACGACGGCAACGTCGAGGTGGCCACCCGTGCCGCTGGCGCGACGTCCTTCACGACCCCGGAGACGGTCAACGACAGCAGGCTCGTCGACCCGTTCGTGGGCTCGCCGATCTTGGTGGCCATGGATTCGGCAGGTAACGCGATGGTCGCGTGGGCGGCAGACGCCGATGGAACCGACCAGAACAGCGGCGACATCCTGCTGGGAGCGGTCCGGCCCGTTTCCGGTTCGTTCGCCGGCTCGACCTTCGGTAGCCCGCACACGATCTACGACCCGGTCAACGATCCGAACAATGTCGTGGTGCTGACGCGGGTCGCGATGGGCGGTGGTCGGGCGGTCATCGGCTACTCGGCGAACGCCATCCCCCTGGCTTCAACGTGGTCGGCAACCGCCGGCGCCCCCTCCTCCACGGTCAACCTCGGTGGCGCGAGCACGTGCCCGGGGGAGACCGTGACCGAGGTGTACTGCGGCAACCTTTCGGTGGCAGTGGACAACTCCGGTGACGCGACTGCAGCGTTCACTTCGAGTGATCAAATCCCCGAGGACCCCGACGTCGGGGTGACCACGCTCGAGGTCAGCACGGAAAGCGGTGGCGCGTGGTCCGACCCGACCGCGCTCGCTGCCGGTCCCTACGGCGATGGCCCGACGGGTCCGGTCATTGCGAGCATGAGCCCGAACGGGCACGGCGTCCTCGCGTGGACAGAGTCGACAGGCACTAACGGGTCCGATGCAACAGTGCAGGTGGCGACGGAGGGAAGCGCCGGTGGTGGGTACGGCTCGGCTCGGACGTTGGACCAGCCCACCGCGTTCCCGGTATCGGTCGGGATCTCCGACGATGGCGATGTGCTCGCGACCTGGACCGAGTCGCTGAGTATCTCGACGCTGTATTCGGGCACCCTTGCCGCCGGTTCGACCGACTGGGCCGGCGAAACCCAGATCCTCGACCAGACCGCAAGCACGGGCACGGTGGTTCAGCACACCGCTGCGGACGGCAATACGGTGCTTGCGTTCGGGGCGGCGGTCAACAACGGCTACGGCGGGACCGCCGTTCAGCTCGTCGGCTACAACGTGACCGGCCCGACGCTGTCGACGTTCGCGGTGCCCGGCGCGGCTCACACCGGTGCAGTGGTGCCCATGTCGGTGGCGGTGAGCGACTTGAGCAGCGTTGATCCCTCCGGGGTCTCCTGGGACTTTGGTGACGGCACACCGGCGGCCACTGGGTTCAGCACATCGCACGCTTTCGCTCAGACCGGCAGCTACGTCGTGACTGCGACGGTGACCGACGAAGCGGGGTTTGTCGCCACTGCCCACTCGAGCGTTATGGTCACGTCGGCCACCAAACCTCCGGCCAAGGCGCACTGCGTCGTACCCAAGTTGGTCGGCAAGACGTTGCCGGCAGCGAAGTCGGCGCTGAGCAAAGCCCATTGTCGCCTCGGCACGGTGAAGCGGCCGAGCCACAAGCGCCACCAGACGTTGCACGTGACGAAGCAATCGGTCGCACCGCACACGAAGAAGCCAAAAGGGACGAAGGTGAACCTCACGCTCGCCTACCCGAAGAGGTGATAGTCCGCTTCGTCGATCCGTAACCGCGCGAGAAGGAAGGTTCCGACGATGGCGAGGACAACCGGCGGACGACGGATCGACTACGCCGGATCGGTCCATGACGAGCGCGAGATCGAGGCGGTCGTCGAAGTCCTGCGCGCAGGACCGACGGCGTTGCGCATCGGAGGCAACGTCAAGGAGATGGAGCGGCGGGTCGCTGAACTGTTCGGCAAGCGGCGCGGTGTGATGTGCAACTCCGGGAGCTCCGCGCTGTACCTCGCCGTCGAGCTTCTCGACCTTGCGCCGGGCGATGAAGTGATCACCTCGGCGGTGACCTTCTCCACCGACATCGCGCCCCTCGTGCGACGCGGCGTGACGCCGGTGTACGTCGACGTCACCGCCGACACCTTCCAGATCGACGTTGAACGGATCGAGGGCATGGTCGGTCCGCGGACGAAGGCGATCCTGGCACCCAACCTGATCGGCAACGCTCCCGACTGGGATCAGATCCGGGTGATCGCCGACCGCCACGGTCTCGCCGTGGTGGAGGACTCCTGCGACGGGCTGGGGCTCACGCTGCGGGGGACACCGACAGGGTGCCGCGCGGACATCTCCGTGACCAGCTTTGCACTGTCGCACATCATCACCGCCGCCGGGACCGGGGGGATGATCTGCCTGGACGACGATGCCTGGGTCGATCGGGCTCTGCTCCTGCGGCGATGGGGCCGGCGATCTGAGACTCAGCTCTTCGGATCGAGGAAGGGTGTCGATCAGCGGTTCTTCAGCACCATCGACGGCGATCTCGAGTACGACAATCTGTTCATCTTCGACGAGCTCGGGTGGAATTTCGAACCGTCCGAGCTCTCCGCGGCCTTCGGCCTCGTCCAGCTCGACAAGCTCGAGGGCAACCTCGCCAGGCGGCGGCGGAACTTCGATCTCACGGCAGCGCACTTCGCGCGCTACCCGCAGCTGTTCGCGCTTCCGCGGCTGACGGAGGGCGTGGAGACGGGTTGGCACATGTTCCCCATCCTCATCCGACCCGACGCCGGCGTTCGGCGCTCGGCGCTGCAGGCGTGGTTGGAGGAGCGTGGGGTGGATACCCGGATGGTGTGGACCGGCAACGTGACCCGCCAGCCTGCGTTCCGGACCGGTACGTTCCGGCTCCCCGATGACGGGCTACCCAACGCAGACCGCGTCATGCGCGACGGACTGGTCCTGCCCAACAGCCACTCCCTCGATGACGATGACTGCGCCTATATCGGTGAATGTCTCGACGGCTTTGTTTCGGCGATCGAGAGCGGTTGACATGACCGGCCGGTTCGCGGGCCGACGCGCACTTGTGACGGGAGCCAGTCGCGGCATCGGTGCCGCGGTTGCCGAACGGCTCGCCGCCGAAGGCGGTCACCGCGTTGTGTGCCTGCACGCCCGACGTCACCGGCCAAACCGTCGTCAGCCTCGATCTGCTCGAGCGAGAACGGATCGAGGTTCGCAACCTTGATGGGTCGCGCCGTTGACCATGTTTCTCGATCGATCAGGCAACGAGTAGGGAGGTCCGGTGAACGACGGGCACCAGTTCTGTGACAGTCCCGAGTGGCGCGCGGTGGTCCGTGAGGAGATCATCCCGTGGGCGCTCGGTGAGGTTGACCTCGGCGACGACGTACTCGAGATCGGGCCCGGCTACGGGGCGACCACCGAGGTGTTCGCGGAGATGCTTCCCCGGATTACCAGCGTGGAGATTGATCCGGGGCTCGCGTCCCGGCTTCAGGCTCGCTACGCCGGGACGCACGTCGAGGTGGTCGAAGGAGATGGCACTCGACTGCCGTTCCCGGACGGGCGGTTCACCGCCGCCGTCTGCTTCTCGATGCTGCACCACGTGCCCTCACCCGCGTTGCAGGATCGGCTGTTCTCCGAGGCGGCTCGGGTGCTTCGGCCAGGTGCACCGTTTGTCGCGGTTGACGGGCTCGAGTCAGACGCCGTGCGGGAATTTCACGCCGGAGACACCTACCAGCCGGTCGATCCATCGACGCTTGAGACCCGACTCACCGGCGCGGGGATGCGCGATGTCGAGGTGCGGATCGGCGACTACGGGTGGACGGCACTCGCGCGAGGGTGACGTCGCCGGATCAACCGCGGTCAGCCGGGGACGACGACCGCGCGACCGCTCACCGTCCCGCTCTCCAGTTGTCGGTAGGCATCGGCCGCCGCGGTGAGGGGGAAGGTCGTCACCCGCGGCCGGATCAGCCCGCGGGCGGCGAGATCGAGCACCTCGATGAGCTCGGGACGGCCGCCCCAGTACGTCGACTGAACCGACAGCTCATACGGAACGCTGAAGAAGGACACGGGGAGCGAGCCGCCGCCAAGCCCCACGATGGTGAGGTCGCCGCACTGACGCGCTGCGGCAGCGCCAAGAGCAAGCGTCGTATCGGATCCGACGAAGTCGATCACCACGTCGGCACCGCGACCACCGGTCGTCTCCCGGATTACCGCCACGGCGTCGTCGTCGGGGACCAATGTTGAATCGGCACCTTCGTCTTCGGCGAGCTGCAGCGCCTCGGCCCGAGTGTCGACCGCGATGATCCGGGCGGCTGTCGTCGCGCTCAGGATCTGCACCGCCAGGTGACCGAGTCCGCCGACCCCGACCACGACCGCGGTGGCGCCGGGCGCGAGTTTTGGCCATGACCGCCGAATGGCGTGGTACGGCGTCAGCCCGGCGTCGGTGAGGGGCGCGGCGGTCGCCGGATCGAGCCCTGCCGGGAGTGGCACGAGGTGCCGGTTCGCGGCCGGGATGAGCATGAATTCGGCCATGCCGCCGTCAAGGCCGAGCCCGCCCCCTCCGCCGGGAACCGGAGCGGCGGCGACGTTCTCGCAGTAGGTCTCCACGCCCAGCAGACAATGCGGGCACGCGCCGCATCCCCACGGGCCGTACACGGCGACCGGGTCGCCGATCGCCAGTCCGCTGACCCCTGGCCCGATCTCATGCACCCATCCGGCGTTCTCGTGGCCGAGAGTGAATGGCGGTCCCCACGCAAGCATCCCGACGTCGAACTCTCGCATCAGATGCAGGTCCGAGTGGCACGCTCCAGCACCGCCGATCCGGATCACTGCTTCGCCGGGACCAGGCTTGGGCTGGTCGACCTCGACGAGCACCGGGTCGGACTTCCACGCGGGCAGCCGCAATGCGAACATCGTCGTCCCTTTCGAGTCTCCCGGACGTCATCACACCGTTGCCGGGCGGGAACCACCACCGCCAAAGGTCCCGTCACGAGCCGCCTTGTCGATGCAGGAAACCGTGCAGGCTTGCCTGGGTGAGTTCCTCGACGATGGTGTTCCTCGCCGGCGCACTGGTCCCGAAGTAGGTCGAGTGCAGCGCCGCCATGCCGGCAATCATCGCCACCGTCGCCTGGGCGGCGAGATCGGGATGGCGGGACCGAATTCCTCGCAGCTGTTGGCCTTCGGCGCTGATCCGGCTCAGCACCGCGAGCGCGGTCCTGACATCGGCAATGCCGGTGTCGGCCAGCTCTGCCTCGGTGAGCGCCTCCGCGGTGAACAGCGTCGTCAGCAGGCCTCGTTGGTCGACGAAGAGGTCGTACAGGCGGCCGACGAACTCCCGAGCGAACGTGTCCTCGTCGGCGTCCTCGGGGACGACGGCCTGCCAGGTGCGTTCGAAGTCCTCGACGAAGGTGACGAATGGCAGGACGAGCGCCTCCCGAAAGAGCGCGGCCTTCGAGCCGAACTGACGAAACAGCAGGTGCTCGTTGACTCCCGCCCGCTCGGCGATCTCCTGCGTGGTCGTGCTTCGGTAGTCCTGGCGAGCGAACAGCTCGCTCGCGGCGTTGAGCAGGAGCTTCCGGGGGGCGCCGCGCGGACGCCGGGTTGCTCGTGCCGGTGAACCCTTCACTGACTGGTCCCGCCTGTTTCTGAAGCTTCCGCCCCACCCTTGAGAATTGCGTGCGTGCCCTCTTAGGATAGTGGCCACTGTCTAAAGTGCACGCTCGACAAGGGGACGAATGGGCGCCGTCGTCATGCTCGGCACGCTCGTGGGTTTGATCGCGATCATCGTCGGCGTCGTGTTCGTGTGCGACCCCGACGCTCGTCGGGCTCCTGACCGGGACCTCGACCGATGAGTCGGCAATGACTCCCCAGCTCAGAGCCTCGATCGCCTACGCCTGGGTCGGCGGGATCGCGTTCCTCGCGGTCGGCGTCTACCTGACGATTCGTCGGCGCCGGCTGCATCCGCTGTTGCTCGTGTCGATCGCGGCGATGTCGATCTCCTGGATTGAAGCGCCGTACGACTGGGCGATGTACGCGCAGTTCGCGCCCGCCATCCCGCGCATGCCGTCGTGGTGGCCGTTGGACATGACCTGGGGTGGTCTGCCGGCCTCGGTGCCCGTCGGCTACATCTCCTACTTCGCCACCCCCGCACTGATCGGCGCTGCGGTGGGCCGACGGTTGAGCGCCAAACGCCACTGGCGGTTGCCGATGACTCTTCTCGTCGTCGGGCTCACGGTGGGTTTCGGGTGGGCCGTCCTGTTCAACGGGATCCTGGGGGCGCGCAGCGGTGTCTTCTACTACGGCCGGGTGATTCCGGGGCTGTCCTTGTGGCAAGGGACCAAGCACCAATATCCGCTGTACGACGCCCTCGCGATGGGCGTCATGGTGATGGTGTTCGCCTACCTCCTCGGCCGAACAAGCGCCGACCGACCGACCGTTGTCGAAGCCTGGGCTCAAACGAAGTCGTCGAATCGCGCGACCTCGAGCGTGCTGTCCGTGCTCGGCGTCGTCCTCATCGCCAACCTGTTGTATGGCGCCGTGTTCGCGCCCCATCTCCTCGCGAAGCTGCAAGGATGGGAGACCGTTGGGCCAACCGCGCCGTTGTTCCCAGGGGTGCCCAACCAGCCCAAGTACGGGACCGCGCACTGGACGTCGGGTGGCGCAAGCACCATTGAACGTCTCGATACCCGTCGTTGACCACTCGCGAGCTTGCTGGTCTTGGTGGTGCTGTTGCAGACTGCTACAGTCGTTGAAGGTGAGCCTTCTGGAGGCATTCATGGCGACGACTTCGCCCGCGCGCATCGAGGATGACCTGTATGCCTCAGCGAAGCTGGTCGGGGAGGTGTTGAGTCGAAGTGCCTCGCAGCAGATCGCACACTGGGCGCGGATCGGCCGAGAGATTCAAGCGTCAGCCAGCATTAGCCATCGCGAGATCGCGGATGTCCTTGCGGGCCGCGCGTCCTACGACGCGCTTGGCGCGAAGGAGCAGGCTGTCGTCCGCGCTGAATGGGCCGAACGAATGGCGGCGTACCGCGAAAAGCTCGACCTCTCGGAGCGCTTTGTGGCACAGGGGCGGACCTGGGTTGAGCTCGATGACGACGGTCAGGTGGTCGAACGGACTCCGGCGAACCGGAAGTCTGCTTCCGAACCTGGCCGGGCGAGCGCGAAGCGGTCCGGCAGGCCGGCGGCGAGGCGCGGTGCGACGGTGAGGCAGTCGCCTCGGTCGCGTGCCAAGACCTGATGACCGACCCGGTCATGCATCTGTTGGCCGGGCCAAATGGGGCTGGGAAGTCGACACTCTACGAAGCCGTCGTCGGACCAGCGACCGGACTCGAGTTCGTCAACGCTGACATCATTGCCGCAAAGCGGTGGCCCGACGACCCTCCTGGCCGGTCCTACGACGCGGCGAGCGTCGCCAGTGATCGGCGAGATGAGTTGGTCAGCAAGCGTCTGTCGTTTGTCACCGAGACCGTCTTCTCGCACGAATCGAAGCTCGCGTTGGTCCGGGACGCCGTCGAAGCCGGTTACCTGGTGAACCTTCATGTGGTGATGGTGCCCGAGAAGCTCGCCGTCGCTCGCGTCGCGAACAGGGTCGCAGGCGGCGGCCTTTCGGTTCCAGAGCCAAAGGTTCGCGCGCGTTACCGGCGCCTGTGGCCTCTAGTTGCACAGGCGATCCCGCTGGTCGAGAACGCCGTCGTATACGACAACACGCGGGCCAAGACCCCATTTCGGATTCTCGCGACATTCGAGCGAGGCTCGCTCGTCAGCAGTGCTGACTGGCCGCCCTGGACACCTAAGGTAATTCGAACCATTGACCCATGACGACGCGTCTGAGGTCGTTTGGTTCGGCACGTCGCGGTCGCGCCTAGGTTCCATCCTGATGCGATCGAGTCCGCGCAGACCCGAGGATGAACCGTTAGATGCCAGCGGGTCCTGGGCCGCCGTGCATGTACAGCGTCTGACCCGAGCAGAAGCTGGACGCGTCGGAGGCGAAGAACAAGACGCCGTAGCCAATCTCGTCGGGCTCACCGAGCCGGCCCGACGCGTTGGTCATCCCGATCGCGTCAGGATCGAGGCCGTACCTCTCCGCGTCGTCGAGCAGAGTCGCGGCGCGCACTGCCCCGACCGCGATGGTGTTGACGCGGATTCCCTTGCGGGTCCAAGCCGACGCCATAGATCCGGACAGGTTGTTCACGCCTGCTTTCGCGGCCGCGTAGGGCGCCGCTTGTGGCATCGCCAGCAGGCTGGCGCCGGAGGAGATGTTCACGATTGCGCCTTTGCCCTGCTCGAGCATCGGGCGCGCTGCATAGCGCGAGAGATGCCACACGCTCGACAGGTTGAGGGC
Organism: Mycobacteriales bacterium; assembly: GCA_035501255.1. GTDB lineage: Bacteria > Actinomycetota > Actinomycetes > JAFAQI01 > JAFAQI01 > JAFAZI01. The sequence goes on from DATJWM010000187.1 coordinate 17,899, forward strand.
TAGGACGTCGTTCCACTCTTCTTCGGTCCACTTCATGATCGACTTCGTCTGTGCGCCACCAGAGTTGTTCACCAAGATGTCGACGCGGCCGAGGTCACTCAACGCTGTGTCGATGAGTGCCTCGCACTGGTCGGGGCGGGTGACGTCGGTCGGTACGGCGAGTGCGCGGCGCCCGAATGCCTCGACCTCGGCTGCCGTGGACTCGAGGGGCTCGGGCCGGCGGGCAGCGAGTACGACGTCCGCGCCGTGCTCGGCGAGGACCAGCGCCGTGCCGCGGCCGATGCCGGTGCCGCCGCCGGTAATGACCGCGACCCGACCCTCGAGTGAGAACCGATCGCTCACGTGACCGCACCGCCGTTCACACCGATGACCTGACCGGTGATGTAGCCGGCCGCATCGGAGCACAGAAAGGCGCAGATCGCGGCGATGTCGTCCCCGGTGCCAAGCCGGCGTGCCGGAATCATCCGTGCCAACGCTTCGCTGCTCGGCAGGTGCTCGTCCGCTTGCGCGGCTCGCAGCATCGGGGTGTCGAAGGTGAACGGCGGCACCGTGTTCGCGGTGATTCCCTTGGATGCGAACTCGAGCGCGACGGTCTTCGTGAGCGCGATCACGCCGCCCTTGGACGCGGAGTAGTCGCCCTGCCGGGCGGATCCGGTCTGCCCGGCAGCGGAGGAGATGGTGACGATCCGGCCCCATCCCGCGGCGACCATGTCGGGTATCGCCAGTTGGATGCAGTGGAACGTGCCGGTCAGGTTCACCGTCAGGGTGTCCTCCCAGCCCTCAGGGGTGATCTGCTCGAACGGCACGAACCCGGAAACCGCTGCGCTCGTCACGAGAATGTCGATGCTCCCAAGCGCGGCGCGCACGGTGTCGTATGCCGCGGTGACCGAGTCGCGGTCTGAGACGTCCGTCTCGACTGCGAGTGCCCGGCCGGTGTTACCGCTGAGCCGACCCGCTACGTCTTGTGCCGCCTCGATGTCGCGGTCAAGGACCGCGATGTAATGCCCTGTTCGGGCGAGGTGCTCGCAGATGGCCTGCCCGAGCCCGGAGCCGCCTCCGGTGATGACCGCCACTCGGTTCACCGTTTCTCCCAACCTTCGACCAGATTCTGGCTGCCCAATCTCGGCCTGACACTGGGTGATGCAATACACCTGTATAGCAGGAGGCGCGTCTTGCCCGGTGGGCCGTGCTGCAAGAATGCGTGACATCCCCAGAGAGCGAGGCAGGTCCATGTCGTCCCCACGTCGGGTTGGTTCGCAGACGTCCAGGACGCGGGATCAATTGCTCGACTGCGCCGAGCAGCTCATGATCGAAAACGGCTATGCCCACGTGACATATCGCGCGGTCGCGGCTCGTGCGGGCGTGACCGCGGGGTTGGTTCAGTACTACTTCCCGAAGCTCGATGACCTCTTCATCGCCGAAATTCGTCGCCGGTCTGAGCAGAATCTCGACCGGTTGGTCGCGCTGTTGGACGCTCACGCCGATGAGCCGTTACGGGTTCTCTGGGAATACAGCCGAGACGAAGCGACCGCAGCCTTGACGACCGAGTTCATCGCGCTTGGTAACCATCGACCGTCGATTCGCGCGGAGATCGCCGACGTCACAGACAAGGTTCGGCGCGTCCAGCTCGAAGCGCTCGCCGCGCGATATGGCACGACCGGGATCAGCCTGGGCGCGCTGCCGCCCGCGGCACTGTTGTTCTTGCTGACCGGAATCCCGAAGTTGATTCGGCTCGAGGAGGGTGTCGGCGTCTCCACAACGCACGGCGAGGCAGTGCGGGCTTTCGAGTCCTTCCTTGACTCCGTTGAGCCCGCATCCCGACCGAAAGCCAAGAAGCCGACCAAGCGGGCGCCCGCCGCGAAACGCTCGCGCTAGTCGCATGGTGTAAGAACGTACGGACGTTGTACGTCTGTACAGTGTGGCGGAGGCGACGATGCGGATTGGACTGACCGGGGGTGCAGCGACCGTCGACAAGGTCGTCGCCCAGGCCAAACAGGCGGAGGCGGACGGCTTCCACACGCTGTGGTACGCGAGTGTCGTGACGGGTGACCCCTTGGTTGCGATGGCGATCGCGGGGCGGGAGACGACATCGATCGAGCTGGGTACCGCGGTCCTGCAGACCTACCCATGTCACCCGCTGCTCCTGGCAAACCGAGTGGCCTCGGTTGCCGACGCGATGGGCCGACCTGGGTTCGCCCTGGGTATCGGTCCTTCTCATGAGCCGCTGATCCGAGGGGTCTACGGAATGTCCTACGACCATCCCGGGCGAAGCACGGAGGAGTACCTGCAGATCCTCACCGGTCTGCTCCGCGGCGAGGTTGTGGATCTCGACGGCGAGGACTGGACGGCGCACAGTTCGGGTCGGATGACCACTCTCGCCCACCCGGTGCCGGTCCTTCTGTCGGCGCTCGGCCCGCGACTTCTGCGTGTCGCCGGCGAGGTCGCCGACGGCGCCGTCTTGTGGATGGCATCGGCACGCGCGATCGAGGTCCATGTCGCTCCCAGGATCGCCGCCGCGGCATCCGCGGCAAACCGTCCAGCTCCGCGGATCGTTGCCGGACTTCCGGTCGCCGTTCACGATGACGAAGGCGAGGCGCGATCCGCCGCGGCCGTCGGCTCGAGCGCCTACGCCGGGATGGCGAACTACCAGCGCATCCTCGACATCGGGGGAGCGGCTGGCCCAGCCGACGCCGCGATCGTCGGCAACGAGAGGTCAGTGACGGCACAGCTTCAGACACTTCTCGACGCCGGCGCGACTGATATCTGGGCCGCCGCCTTTCCCGTAGGCGTCGATCGAGATGAGCGGTCTTCCTCGCTTCGACGCACCAAGGACCTGCTTCGAGAGCTGGCCGCGTAGTGCCCGCCACACCAGAGCCCGCTGCGACCCGACGGATTGGATCGCCGGACTCGAAGACTCGGGTCGTCCTGCTGGACTGCGCCGAGCGGCTCATGCTCGAGGATGGGTACGCCGCGATCACCTACCGCGCCGTCGCCGCCCGAGCGGGGGTAGCAGCCGGGCTCGTCCAGTACTACTTCCCGACCTTGGATGACCTTTTCACCGCGCTCCTCCAGCGAGGCAGTGATCGGATCGTCGATCAGATGAATGCTGCCGCGACAGCCGAGCAGCCGCTTCGTGCGATTTGGCGCTACGCCAGCAACGAGAGGGGCGCGAAGTTGATGATGGAGTACATGGCGCTTGCCAATCACCGCAAAGCAATTCGCGCGGAGATGGGTCGTGGGACCAAGCGGGTGCGCGCCGCCCAGCTGGAGGCGCTCCAGACGCACTGGGACCGGTATGGCCTCGGAGACACCGACATGACGCCCGCATCCTTGCTTTTCATGATGAACGCGATTCCGCGGATGGTGCTGTTGGAACGCTCCTTCGGGAGCCGGACCGGGCATTCAGACATGCTGCAGATGATCGAGCGCTTTCTCGATCGCGTGGAGCCAAAGTAGGCAGCAGGCCTGCCGACACCGAGCCTGCTTTACGGATGTATGGTGTGCCATACATCCGTAAAGCAACGGAGGCCTGGTGTCCGCGACCGATGTCTATTACGACCCGTACGACGTCGAGATCGACCTCGACCCGTACCCGACGTACCAGCGCCTGCGGGACGAAGCGCCCCTGTACTACAACGAGCGATATGACTTTTGGGCGCTGAGCCGCTTCGCCGATATCGAGGATGCGGCGCGTGACTGGAAGCGATTGAGCTCAGCGAAGGGCGACATTCTCGAGGTCGTCAAGGCCGACCCGGTCATGCCAGCCGGGGTGTTCATCAACGAAGACCCGCCGATGCACACCGTCCACCGCGCGCTCGTGTCGCGCGCGTTCACGCCCCGCAAGATGAGAGCGCTCGAGCAGCAGGTCCGTGCGTTCTGCGCTGCCTGTCTGGAGCCTTTCGTTGGCCAGGAGCGGTT
>DATJWM010000188.1:0-12119 GCA_035501255.1 Mycobacteriales bacterium
CCCCGCCGCCGTTGCCGGAGATCACGAGTCCCACGCCCGAGACAGTGGGGCCACCAGCCACTCCGCGCTGATCGACGTCAGCGCCGGGACAACCGGCCGGGTCGGCGTCGCCTCGATCGGGGCCGCCCAGGGGACCGCCACCACGGTGGCGCCGGCGGCCTCTCCGGACAGGACGCCGCTCATCGCGTCCTCGACGACGACGCAGCGGCCCGGATCAACACCGAGCCGCCGGCTGGCCACGAGGTAGGGCTCCGGCGACGGCTTGCCATGGCGCACGTCGTCACCCGCAACGGTCGCGTCGAACCGGATCGGCGCGAGCCAGGGAAGCGCGGCGTCGACGAGGACGCGATACGAGGAGGACACGAGCGCAGTCGGCACGCCGAGCGCACGTACCCCGTCGAGCAACTCCCGCGCTCCGGGCATCAGGGGCAGGTCCGTGTCGAACAGCTCGACCATGCGGTCGAGCAGGAATGTCATCGCGGTCGCAATGTCGGCGGGCGAGCGGGGCACGTCGTAGCACTCGAGGATCGCCTCGACCGCGCGGTCGAGGCGGGTTCCGACGATCCGGGCCTTGATCTGCTCGCTCCAGGCACCGCCGAGGTGCTCGGCGAGCTCGATCTCGGCCACGGTCCACAGCGGCTCCGAGTCGATCAGCAGGCCATCCATGTCGAACAGCACCGCATCGGCACGGGCGGCCGGCAGTGCCGAGGGCGTCGACCGGACAGGCATCGCCGGTGAGGGTACCGGCGGGCGCGACCCGGCATACGCTGGCCGGGTGAGCGTCGACCGCAGCCCCGGTACCCGGCGCCGCGTGATGATCGCGGCCTTCGAAGGATGGAACGACGCGGCGGATGCCGCCAGCGGGGCGATCGAACACCTCGAGCGGGAGTGGGCGGCACAGCCGTTCGCCGCGATCGACCCGGAGGACTACTACGACTACCAGGTCAACCGGCCTACGGTCCGGCTCGTCGACGGGGTCACCCGGCGCATCGATTGGCCGACGACCAGGCTGGGGATGGCCAGGTCAGGCGAGACCGAGATCGTGTTGATCCGCGGTCTCGAGCCCAACATGCGCTGGCGGTCGTTCTGCGAGGAGCTCGCGGAGTTCGCCGACGAGCTCGAGGTCGAGGAGGTGGTGTGTCTCGCCGCGCTGCTTGCCGACGTCCCGCACACCCGCCCGATCGACATCAACGGTTCGGCGTCGGACGACGACCTCGCGGCCTCGCTGGGGTTGGCCAAGTCACGATACGAAGGGCCGACCGGGGTGGTCAGCGTGTTCCACCAGGCGGTTGCCGAGCGCGGGCACAAGGTGGTGACCTACTGGGCGAGCGTGCCCCACTACGTCGCACAGCCGCCCTGCCCGAAGGCCACGCTGACCCTTCTGCACCGGGTGGAGGACACGCTTGACCTCGCCATCCCGCTCGGCGACCTGCCCGAGGAGGCGTTGGCGTGGGAGAACGGCGTTGACGAGCTCGCCCGCGAGGACAGCGAGATCGCTGATTACATCGCCTCACTGGAGGAGCGTGAGGACGAGGCAACGCTGCCGGAAGCGAGCGGCGAGGCGATCGCAAAGGCCTTCGAGCGCTACCTCCGCCGCCGCGACAGCTCCTGACCTCGTCAGACGATCCCGAGGAGGGCGTCGACCGCCAGCCGCGCGGTTCGCGGTGCGCTCTCATCCCCTCCGTCGGCGGCCACCCATTCGTCGACCGCCGCGAGCGCCGACGGCGTATCGAGACCGGACCGCAAGGCGCGGCGCAGGGCCGCGACAAGGGTCGCTGCCGGCGCCGCCGACGATCGCCCGAACGCGGCTCGCCATCGGTCGAGCCGTGCGGTCGCGACCTCGAGTTCCTCGTCGTGCCACTCCCACGCCACGTCGTGGCGGTGCCCGAGTAGCGCCACGCGAATCGCCATCGGGTCCACACCGTGCTGGCGAAGTCGGGACACGAGGACGAGATTGCCGCGGGACTTCGACATCTTCTCACCGTCGTACCCGACCATCGCCTGGTGCACGAAGGCGCGAGCGAACGGCGCCTGTCCGGTGAGCACCTCCGCCTCGGCGGCGCTCAGCTCGTGGTGCGGGAACACGAGGTCCTCGCCGCCACCCTGGACGTCGATCGTTGGCCCGAGATGTTTGAGCGCGATCGCGGCGCACTCGATGTGCCATCCGGGGCGGCCCCGCCCGAGCGCGGACGGCCAGGCCGGCTCGCCGGGCCGCGCAGCCTGCCAGAGCAGACAGTCCAACGGATCCTTCTTGCCGATCCGACCCGGGTCGCCGCCACGCTCGCCGGACAACGTCACCATGTCCGCGACCGGGAGGCCGCTGACCCCGCCGAACCCCGGACTGGTCGCCACCGAGAAGTAGGTGTCGCCCTCGAGGTCGTAAGCACTCCCCTTGTCGCGCAGCGAGACGACCGCCTCGACCACGTCCGGCATGGCCTCGACCGCCCCGATGTAGGCATCCGGTGCGAGCACCCGAAGGGCAGCCATGTCCGAGCGGAACAACTCGGTCTCACGCTCGGCGAGTGCCGTCCAGTCCTCACCCGTCTCCGCGGCCCGTTCGAGCAGGGGATCGTCGATATCGGTGACGTTCTGGACGTAGCGGACGGTGCGTCCGGTGTCGCGGGCGGTTCGCTGCAGGGTGTCGAAGAGCAGGTAGGTGGCGGCGTGGCCGAGGTGGGTCGCGTCGTACGGGGTGATGCCACAGACATACATCAGGATCTGCTCGCGTCCCGCACCGATGTCGACGAGATCGCCGCTTGCGGAGTCCCGCACGAACAGCGGCGACCCGCCCGCCTCATCCCCATCGAGCCGGGGGACGTCCGGCGATGACCACGAGTGCACGACGGTGAGCCTATGTGGATCGGCTCAAAACGGCGGCCATGGCACCGGCGGCCAGTCGCCCGCGGGCGCGGGATGGCGGCCGCTGTCGAGCAGCCGGTCGATGCGACGCTCGGTCGCCCGCACCTCCGCGCGGGTCAACACCTCCCCCAGCGCTGCGCCCAGCCCGTCGCCGATCTCGGCTTTGAGTGACCGGAGCACCGCGACCGCCTCCTCGGTCAGCCGCTTGCCCTGCCACCCCCACAGCAGGGTCCGCAGTTTGTCCTCGACCGAGAAGCAGACGCCGTGGTCAACGCCGTAAACGTGGCCGCCCGCGACTTGCAGGAGGTGGCCTCCTTTGCGGTCCGCGTTGTTGATGACGGCGTCGAAGACCGCCATTCGCCGCAGCGGTTCGATCCGGCTACGAGCGAGGACGGCAAGGTCGATCGCCGGATCGGGCTCGATCCACCACTGGCACATTCCGGGACCGAACGGCCCGTCACGCAACACCGTCGGAGGGACGATGTCCCACCCGGTTGCCGCCGACACGTGGTACGCCGCGATCTCCCGACCGGCAAGGGTGCCGTCCGGGAAGTCCCACAGGGGGCGTTCTCCGGCGACCGGCTTGTACACGCAGGCCGCCACCACCCCGTCGCACGCGACCGTGCAGTACAAGGTCGCGTTGGACGCGTCGACCAGCCGGCCTTCCACGGTGAGCTCGCCCGCGCGCAACACCCGAAGCGCGTCGTCGAGGTCGAGCATGGAGGCGGGTTCGCTCACCCGTCCAGTGTCACCCAACCCGGTGACGCTCAGGCGCTGGCGTGCAGGTGCCCGTTCTGGCGTGGGCAGATGTGACCCTGCGGGTCCAGCGGGTTGCCGCAGAGCGGACACGGGGGCCGGCCGGCAGCGACCACCCTCAGTGCGCGTTTGGCGAACGCGCGCGCGACCGCCGGTGACAACCGCACCCTGAGCATGTCGGCCTGGGTGTCGACGTCGGAGGGCGTCCCTTCCTCGGCATCGGTGTCGGTGTCAACGACCGACTGCGCCTCGATGATCACGAGCGAGTCGTCGTCGTCCCAGGCGAGCGCGAGGGTGCCGACCCGAAACTCCTCCTCGATCGGAACCTCGAGCGGCGCAACGTCCTCGAGCTGCGGCGGAGCCGCGGGCGGCACTGCGGACTCCGACCCCTGTCGGCGGCGGACCTCGTCGAGCAGGTCGTCGAGACGCTCGGCTAGGGCCGAGACCTGCATCTTCTCGAGCACGACCGAGACCGTCTGCCCGGCCCGGGTCGCCTGAAGGTAGAAGGTGCGCTCGCCGGGCTGACCGACCGTGCCGGCGACGAACCGATCCGGCGGGTCGAACGCGAACTCGCGGCCTGCCATCACCTCACCTTATGCATCGCTCGACCACGTGTCGCCGGCCGTCCATCGATGGCCTCGACGTCAGCCGGATCCGGCGCCGCCTCCGACAGCGGCATCCGAGCCCGGCTTGCGGCGAGACCGCTTCTTCGGGGGGACGAGATCGCCAACCGGTGCTCCCTTGTCGTTCAGCCTGCCCACGAACGGCCGCATCGCCGTATACGAGACGACCGACAGCGAGGCGGGGTCGACCTGGATCCGCTGGAACGCGTCGAGATGCATCCCCAGCGCGTCCGCGAGGATCGCCTTGATCACGTCGCCATGGCTGACCGCGATCCAGGTCGCGTGCTCGCCGAGCTCTGCGTTGCGGGTGCGAACCGCGTCAACCGCCCGGGCCTGGGTATCCCGCAGCGACTCCCCGCCGGGGAACGTGGCGGCGCTGGGGTGGGCCTGAACGACCTTCCAGAGCGGGTCTTTGGCGAGCGTCTTCAGCGGCTGACCTTCCCAGTCGCCGTAGCGACACTCGCCGAGCCGGTCGTCGGTGATGACCGTCAGCCCCTCCCGGCCGGCGAGAAGGTACGCGGCCGTCTCCTGGCATCGCTCCAGCGGGCTGGACACGATCGCCGACACCGGCACGGCGGCCAGCCGTTCGCCCAGTGCCTTCGCTTGCTCGCGACCACGATCGGCTAAGTGCACACCGGGAGTCCAACCCGCGAGAACGCCGCTGGCGTTGGCGTCGGTGAGGCCGTGACGCACGAGCAGCACCGTCGTCATGCCCCCATCCTGCCCGACCCCGGCCGGTCCGTGGATAGCCTCACCTGTCATGAAGCAGCGGCGCCTTGGCACGAGCGGTCTTTACGTCTCCCATCTCGCGTTGGGCACGATGAGCTGGGGACACGACACGGACGAGGACGACGCCTCGGGCCAGCTGACGGCGTACCTCGACGCAGGCGGCACCCTCCTCGACACTGCCGACGTCTACGTCGACGGCGAGAGCGAGCGCATCATCGGCAGCCTGCTCACCAACGTCGTCAAGCGCGAGGAGGTGATCATCGCGACCAAAGCGGTGACCGTCCGCGGTGCCGACCGCAACCGGGACGCCTCACGCCGGCACCTTCTGGCCGCTCTGGACGCCTCGCTCACCCGGCTCGGCACCGACTATGTCGACCTCTGGCAGATGCACTCGTGGGATCCGCGGACGCCGCTCGAGGAGACCCTGGGCGCGATGGACACGGCCGTCGCCTCCGGCCGGGCCCGCTATGTCGGGATCAGCAACTATTCGGGGTGGCAGACCGGGAAGGCAGCCGCCTGGCAGCGCGCCTGGCCGGGACGTGCACCGATCGTCGCGACCCAGATGGAGTACTCGCTGCTCCAGCGCGGCATCGAGCGCGAGGTCGTGCCCGCGGCGCTGAACCTCGGGATCGGGATCCTGCCCTGGTCGCCGCTCGGGCGCGGGGTGCTCACCGGCAAGTACCAGGGCGGTACGCCGTCGGACTCCCGCGGCGCGAACGCGGACTATTCCCGATTCGTCACGCCGTACCTCGATGACCGGGCCTCCCGGATCGTGGGGGCCGTGATGACCGCCGCGGACGGCCTGGGAGTCTCGCCGCTTGCGGTCGCCCTGGCGTGGGTCCGTGACCGTCCGGGGGTGGTCGCACCGATCGTCGGTGCGCGTACCACTGGGCAGCTCAAGGGCTCGCTCGAGGCGGACGCGACCGTGCTGCCGGAGGAGATCCGGCGGGCGCTCGACGACGTCTCCGCCCCCGACACCGGCTACCCCGACAACGCGGTGCTGCTGGGCCGGTGACCGGCTCCGACACTCCGGCTCTAGTCTCGCGACGGTGGACACGGCATTCGAAGCCTTCTGCGAGGCGGGCTTGTGGCCGGGTCTCGGGCGCGCGAACGCCGGCAAGCTCGCCGCCGCGCACATCAACGGCCCGGACGACATCAGCGCCGACGCGCTGGCGGCGATCGACGGCATCAGCGGGCCGAAAGCGCAGCAACTCCTGCGCTCGTTCGACGATCTCGGCCGCAGCAGGTTCGGGGTGGCCGAGCTGCTGTTTCGGGCGAACCTGCCGGTCCGAGCGGCGTTCGGGGCGGTCGACGCCTTCGGCCGCGACGCCGCGACGGTGTTGCAGACCGACCCCTGGCGGCTGCTCGAGGTGCCCGGCGTTGAGGTGCGCGAGGCCGACCGGCTTGCGTTGGCGATTCTCGACGAGCGCCCGACGAAAGAGGATCGCCGACGTGGCCGCGCGCTGACGTGCTGGGTGCTGACCCGTGCCGCCCGCGACGGGCACACGGTCATGCCGGAGGCGACTGTGGTGGCGGCGCTGGTCGGGATCGACGCTCCGGACCCAGCGGGCGCGATCGCTGCGGCCATTGACGACGGTACGGCCGTCGAGATCCTCAACGATGACGACGCCGCGGCGGAACCGGCCCGCGAGATCGGTCTGCTTCGCTACGCCATCGCCGAGGACACGATCGCAGAAGGTCTCACCCGCCTCGCTGCAACGGCGTCCCCGTTGGGTGGACCGGACGATCGGGCCACGGTCGAAGACCTCCTCGATCCCGCTCAGCGTGCGGCCGTCGACACCGTCGCCGAGCACGGAGTTGCGGTTCTGCACGGCGGACCGGGAACCGGAAAGAGCCGCACGGTCGCTGCGGTCGTCGAACTCGCCCGCAAAGCCGGCAAGCGGATTGCGCTCGCGGCGCCGACGGGTCGAGCCGCGAAGCGGCTCGAAGAGCTCACCGGGGAGCCGGCGACCACCGTGCACCGGTTGCTCGGCGCCCAAGGCCGGACCGGGGAGTTCCTGCGCGGCGAGACCTGGCCGCTGGATGCGGACGTCGTGGTCGTGGACGAGACGTCGATGCTCGACGTCGAGCTCGCCGCCGCGCTCGTGGGCGCCTGCGCCGACGGCACCCACCTGCTGCTGGTGGGCGACCCGGCGCAGCTGCCATCGATCGGACCCGGCCGGGTGCTCGGTGACGTGCTCGACTCCAGTGCGGTCCCGGCCATCGAGCTCACCACGCTGCATCGGCAGGCCGAAGGAGGCTCGATCGCCCGACTGGCTTCGGCGGTGCGGGGCGGAGAGTTACCACCCGTCGACGACCCGACCCGGGAGGTGGTCGTGGTCGCGGCCGAGGGAAGCGAGGACGCGGCGCGCCGGGTCGTCCAGCTCGTGACCGACTCGATCCCGCGGGTGCTCGGGATCGAGTCGGCCGACATTCAGGTGGTCACGCCCGTGCACCGCGGCGCGGCGGGCACCGCCGCCCTCAACGCGCGGCTGAAGGCCGAGCTCAATCCTGGCTCAGGCACGGTCGGCGCGTTCGACGTCGGGGACCGGGTCGTAGCGACCGCTAATCACCTCGACGACGGGTTCGCCAACGGCGAGGTCGGGGTGGTCGCGGGTCTCGCGGACGGCGTACTCCAGGTCGACTTCGGAGCCGGCCCGGTGGCTGTCCCGTCGAAGTTGCTCTCCGATCTGGTCCACGGCTGGGCCTTGACCGTGCACCGAGCGCAAGGCTCGGAGTGGCCGGCGATTGTGGTCGCGCTTCCGCCGGAAGCGTCCGGCATGATCTCCCGCCCGCTCGTCTACACCGCGCTGACCCGCGCCCAGCAGCACTTGTCGATCGTGCACGCCGCGGGTTCGGCGTTGGCCCGCGGAGTGCGGGAGGTCGGCGCCCGGCCACGGCGTACCCGGCTCGCAGCCCTGCTCCGCGACCGCGATTAGCGGCGCCGGCCAGGTCGCGGCGTACGGTTATCGAGATGGTCGACTACGAGTACCAGCGGATGGACCTGCCGCGATCGGTCTCGCGCACCGCGGCCTGGCGCCTTCTCACCGACGCCGCTGAGTACGGCCGTTGGGAGCTCGACCGGTTGCGGTTGTATCCGGACGGCCGGCGCCGGGTGGTCCTGCGGCGCCCGATCATCCGGGTCCGGTCCACATTGTCGATGTGAGGTCCGCGACCGTGCCGCCTCAGGAGGCGGCGAGGAACCTCGACAGCGCCCGAACCCCGAACTGCAGGCCACTGACCGGCACTCGCTCGTCGATGCCGTGGAACATGCCGACGAAGTCCAGCTCGGGCGGCAGCCGCAGCGGGGAAAACCCGAAACAGCGCATCCCCAGCTCGGAGAAGGACTTCGCGTCGGTCCCGCCGGACATGCAGTAGGGAATGCACTTTCCTTCGGGATCCTCGGCCCGGATCGCGGCCTCCATCGCGGCGACGAGGTCCCCGTCGAAGGTGGTCTCGTAGGCGATCTGCCGTTGGACAAGCTCGATCGCGACGTCCGGGCCGACCACCTGCGCGAGCTCCTCGTTGAACCGATCCTCCCCGCCCGGCAGGAACCGGCAGTCCAGATAGGCATGAGCGACGCCCGGGATGACGTTCTGCTTGTAGCCCGCGTCGAGCATCGTGGGATTCGCGGTGTGCCGGACGGTCGCGCCAACCATCCGAGCCAGGGGGCCGAGCTTGGCCAGCAGACCTTCGATGTCATCAGGGTTGTAGGTGATCTCCAGCGCGGCGCAGATCTCCCGGAGCAGCGCTTCGACCGTCGGGGAGACCTCGACCGGGAACGAGTGCCGGCCGACCCGCGCCACCGCTTCGGAGAGCGCGGTGACCGCGTTGTCATCGTTGAGCATCGACCCGTGCCCGGCACGCCCCTGGGCGACGAGCCGAAGCCAGGCGATCCCTTTCTCGGCCGTCTGGATCGCGTAGAGCCGCTTGCCCGCGACGGTCATCGAAAACCCGCCCACCTCGCTGACCGCTTCGGTACATCCCTCGAAGAGGCCGGCGTGATGGTCGACGAGGTGATGGGCGCCGTACACCCCTCCGGCCTCCTCGTCGGCGACGAAGGCGAGAACGACGTCACGCGGCGGCTTCTTGCCGTGGGCCGTCCAGTCGCGCAGCAGCGCGAGGACCATCGCGTCCATGTCCTTCATGTCGACGGCGCCTCTCCCCCACACGCAGCCGTCGGTGACCTCACCCGAGAACGGATGCACTTGCCAGTCGTCGGCGTTGGCGGGGACCACGTCGAGGTGACCATGGATCAGGAGCGCATCGCGGGCGCTGTCCTCGCCGGCCCATCGAGCGACCACGCTGGCGCGGCCGGGCTCGGACTCGAAGACCTCAGGCGCGAGACCAGCATCGGTCAGCAACTCCGCGACCCATTCAGCGATCGCCCGCTCGTTGCTGGTCGGATTGGACGAGTCGATCCGAATCAGCGATTGGCAGAGCTCAACGACATCCTCCGCCGCTCGCTCGCCGAGGCCCGCGTCGATCACGGCCACACCCTTTCGCCGATCCTCAGATTGTGCCCGATCAGCAGCGGGGTTCACGCGGTGGCGTTGAGTCCTCCGAGCGAGCGCGCCTCTGCGACCAGCGTCCGAAGCGCCTGGAGATCGCCGCGGGTGATCGCGACGGCGCCGCTCGGCGCGGTGATCGGGGTGGCGGAGGACTGCAGGCTGATGTCCAGCGGCACGGCCGGGGTACGGCGGCGGCTGAACTGACTGAGATTCACCGTCAGCCCGCTGAGCGTGCCGTCAGCCACCTGTGCGGTCAGCCGAACCTTCTTCACCCGGCGCAGTGGGGCGTGCGCGAGCAGCCGCCTGAGCAGACGACCGTTGCGGGGGCCGAGGTGGCCGAGCACGGCCAGCAGCGGGCCTCGCAACCGCCGCGCGTCGACGGAGACGGCGAGGACGTCGACCGCGCCCGAGGACACCCGGGTCACCTTCGTATCGCCCGCCAGTGCCTTCCGGAGCCGGTGCAGCGCTCGGGTGGTCGCGGCGCCGGTCCGGATCCCGGTCGGTGCCACTCCGAGCAGCGCAGCCGCCTGCCGGGCCACCGGCCGCGACACGGACACCCACTGGCCGTCGAGGAGTGTGCTGAGGAAGGACGGCAGAACCGGGCCGACGGCTTGTAGCTCGGAAAGCAGCTTCGTCGCTCCGAGCGCTGTGAGCAGATCGGTCGCATCGACCTTCAGGTAGAGCGTGCCGTCGATCGTCCGGACCGAGACGTAATCGGTTCCGGCGTTGCTTGCCGTGACGCTGGTCGCGCCCCCGCGATCGCGGTCGGCGAGGGTCTTTCCGGTCGGTGCTTGCTTCTCGACCGTCACATCAACTCCGGCGATCAAGCCGGCCAGGTTCGTCGGTACGCCGAGACTCTCGAGTCCCTCGGCGGTCTTGCCCACCGAGATCGAGGCGGTCACCCCGTTCGCCTTCCCTAGTGCGGCAACGGCGCTCTTCAGCTCAGCGCGGGCGGATCCCGAGTGGTGGTTCGCCCGGGCGAAGGCGGCGTGCGCGGCATCGACCGCAGCCGGCGAACCGCCGCCACTGCCGCCCGACCCACAACCGGTTGCGAGAAGTCCCGCGCCGGCGAGAACAACTCCGGCCAGGACAGTACGGCGGTACATCGCGATTGCCTCCGCGCAAATGGTGGTCACCCCACCGTACTGGCGCTTCCCTTCAGGAGTTGCTCCGTTGAGCCGATTCAGCGGGGGTGAACGTGCTCACGGCGAGCCGCCCGATCCGGGCTGCGGTCGCGGGTGTCCTGCTCGCATCGGCCCTCGCCGCCAGCTCGCTGGCGCCGACACTGGCGCGGGCGGAGACCTCGAGCCAGGCAACCGCACAGGTTCGCGCCCTTGTCCACCGGGTGCACGCGCTCCACCTCCGCGCGAAGGCAGCCGAGCGGCGGTACCGCGCCGCGTTCGCCGCGGTCGCGGACAGCGTCAACACGGCGGTCTCACTCGACGAGGCGAGCAGCACGGTCAAGGTTCGCGCGGAGGACGCGAACGCACAGATGATCACCAGGGTGCGGGGGCTCTACGAATCGGGTGGGCAGCTCGACGCGGACGCCGCGATGCTCGAATCGGGCAGCATCACCGAGTTCTACAACCGGTCGGTGCTCGCCTCTCACGCGATGAGCGTGCAGGTCGCCTACGCCCTTGCGGCATCCGAACGCGCCCAACGCGCCGCCGCCGTCGCGTCAGCGGCCGCCCGGCGTTCGCGACGGACGATCGGCACCGAACGCGACGTGCAGGGAGCCGCGGTCCGAGTTGAGACCCTGCTCGCGAAGCAGAAGGATCTGTTGGCCAAGGCCAACAAGCATCTGGCGGCGATCCGCAAGGCCGAGCAGGCGCTCGCCGCGGAGAACAGCGACTTCTCGGCCATCACGACGACCAGCGTCGCGGGACTCCACATCCTCCCCCCGTCCGCGCAGTATCTAGCGCTCTATCGGGAGGCCGCGACCACGTGCCACGGGCTGTCCTGGACCGTCCTGGCCGCGATCGGTCAGGTGGAGAGCGGTCACGGGCGAAACACCTCCACCTCCTCCGCCGGCGCAATGGGACCGATGCAGTTCGAACCGGCCACCTTCCGGGCGTACGCGGTCGACGGTGACCATGACGGAGAGGCGAACATCATGGATCCCGCCGACGCGATCTACACCGCGGCCCACTACCTGTGCGCCAACGGCGCCGGCTACGGCCCCAACGCGCTGACCCGCGCGATCCTGCACTACAACCATGCGATCTGGTACGTCGACATGGTCGAAACCCTCGCGCGCGACTACGCGTCGGCGTACTCCTGACCCTCCCCCGGGCGGTCAAACGGTCGCCCGTGAGGCCCGGGTTGCTCTTGTAGACTCACCGAGCCGGTCGCCCGAAACCCAGACGGCGGCTGGACCACGTCGGAGTGGCGGAATGGCAGACGCGCTAGCTTGAGGTGCTAGTGCCCTTCAACGGGCGTGGGGGTTCAAGTCCCCCCTCCGACACGTTCCAACACCGCAGGTCAGCGCGAAATCAAGCGCCTGACCTGACTCTATGGGGGCCGGGCCTGGCCCCCTTCCTTGCTCAGCCCGGCGAACTTAGGTTCGCGGGTGTGTACGAGCTCGGGAAGGAGGCCCGGCAATGTCTGTCTACGTCGGTATCGATGTGCATCGCAAGCGGTC
>DATJWM010000189.1:0-2529 GCA_035501255.1 Mycobacteriales bacterium
GCCTTCTCCCACTCGACCTCGGTCGGCAGCCGCGCGCCGCTCCAGGCGGCGAAGGCCTGCGCCTCGTGGAAGCTGACGTGCTGCACCGGCTCGCGGGGTGGGATCGCCTCGTCGTACCCGAAGCGCCGCCGCGAGCCGTCCGGCGACCAAAACAGCGGCGCCTCGAGACCGGCCTCGACCCGGTAGGCCCAGCCATCCCGGGTCCACCACCGCGACGTCGTGTAACCACCGTCGTCGATGAAGGCCTGCCACTCGGCGTTGGTGACCGGGAACCGGGCGATCCGGAACGCCGGCACGAAAACGGCGTGCTCGGGGCGCTCGTTGTCGAGCGAGCACGGTTCCTCGCTCCCGTCGACTCCCAGCCGGAACTCCCCTGCCGACACCACCACGGACTCGCGCGTGACCGGGCGCCCGGACGGCAACGGAGCACCGCGTCCCAGCAACGGGACCCCACCACGCAGCTGATGGCTCGCGAGCATGGTCTCGTCGTGCTGCTGCTCGTGCTGCACGACCATCGCGTACGGGAACAGGTCGTCGGTCCGGTCGAGCCGATCCAAAACCCGCTCGCGCACCTCGGCGATGAACCGGCGGGACTCGCTGGGAGACAGCAACGGCAACCCGGGACGCTCGGCCCGGGGATGCAAAAACGCGTCGTAGAGCCGGTCCACTTCCTCGGGAAGGACCGCGGCCCGGCTGAGATCACCCTCGCGCAGCAGCCACAGGTCCTCCTGCTGCCCGTCGTGGGCCAAGTCCCACACGAGGGGGCCCATCAGCGGGTCGGGTGAACAGGTGAGCTCGTGATCGTCGACGTCGGTCAGCGTGAGGGTACGACGCCGAGCGTCCAGGAGTTCCTCGGCGATGACCTCACGCACGTCGGCCCTCCGCTGCCCACTCCGCCTCGATCTGAAGGGCCCCCAGCGGGCCGTGGCGGGCGACGTTCTCGCGCACCTCGTCGCCCGGGGTCCGGCCGGCACGCACGAGGTCCGCATAGGACTCCATTGCCGGCGCGAGCTCCGCCGGGGCGCGCTCGAGCGCGGCCGCGACGCAGGCCTGCGCGGCCGTGTTGATCGCGGGGTGATCGAGCCCCAGCGACGCCGCGGCCGTCCAGGCTCCCTCGAGCGGCGCACAGACCTGTTCAACCTGCGCGGAGGCCACCGGGTCGTCGAGGAGGGTGGCCGCAATGCCGGCAAGACCCGGCCACCAGCGGTGGGGAACGGCGTCGATGCAGCGGATCTCGAGGAAGCCACGTGGGCGTACGGGGGGGAACAGCGTGGACAGGTGATAGTCGAGGTCCGCGTAGGTCGGCGTCCGTCCGATCCGGGCCGGATCCGACACCCAGTCCGCGAAACCGACTCGCTCGGTCACCGCACGCGACCTGCCACTCGCGGGATCGCGCACGAGCATCACGGGAGCGGTCAGCGCGTAAGCCGCCCACTCCTCGTCGGGATGCTCCCCATCGAGCAGCGGCCCGCAACGTTCCTGGTCGATCGCCCCCCACACCTGCTGGCGCATCGAGGCCCACCCGGAGGATTCACCGGCAAGGTAGGGCGAGCAGGCCGAGATGGCCACGAGCACGGGACCGAGACGGTGCATCCGGCTCACCCGCTGCGACCACTGGGCTGCGGGACCAGCATTGACGTTGACCTGCAGCGCGGCGGTCGAACACATCATCGCCGGTCCCGCGGCGCCGCTGCCGGTGGCGCGGAAGTGCTCTTCCATCCCGGCGTACCGGGGCTTGGGATTGAGCCGGCGTACCGGCCGGGCCGGGTCAGCACCGAGCGCGACCAGGCCGAGTCGATGATCAGCAAACGCCGCCGACAGCACGTCACGATCCGCCGACAGTCCAGCGACGGCCGCGGCGATACCCGCCAGGGGGCGGGTGGACAGCTCCACCTGCTCGCCAGGCTCGAGAGTGACCTCGCTACCGGCCGGCAGGTTGGGCAGGGCGTCAACGACGGCAAGCAGCCGCTCCCAGGAGATCCGTTGATCCGGGCGATCGAGATCGACCAGGTGCATCTCCAACTCGAGGCCAACCGTCCCGATCGACGAAGGCGTCAATGCGCCCTGACTGACGACCGCGTGCGCGTCGTCGATCGAGGCGATCGGGCCTGAGCCCGTCGACACAGGCGACATCGAAGCGATGTCGAAAGCGGCCACTCCGCCCCCTCCAGGTCCGGACCGGTTGCTCGGCAACCGCGGGTCGGTGCGGGGGCGACCACGCGCGGCGGCCGTCCTCAACGACCATCTTTACCCGCAGGTACGACAAGAACAAACGAATCGAGATGAACAGCGTTTTAATCGCGGGTTCTGCTGCGCGCCGCGGAGCGTGAAGCGGGCGCTGGTAATCTCGACGCCTCCGAGCCCCCGTAGCTCAGGGGATAGAGCACCGCCCTCCGGAGGCGGGAGCGCAGGTTCGAATCCTGCCGGGGGCACTCAGCGAAACCGCAGGTCAGCGGCCGTTTTCGGTGCTCCGCGAGGGTCCCGAGGATCGCGATATTGACCACAGAATGACCACAGCCGAGCACGGCG
>DATJWM010000190.1:0-5180 GCA_035501255.1 Mycobacteriales bacterium
TCGGCACGACATACCATCCCTTATCGAGGTGCTCCGGAACGCCGCCGCCGGTGGCAACGGTGGCGCCGTCGTCGACGGCGGTCTTGATGTACCCAAGGACGCGCTCGCGGTGGGCCTCGGTGATCAGCGGGCCGATCACCGTGTCGTCGTCGTTGGGGTCGCCGACCTTCAGGCTCTGGAACGCCTCGGTGAGCTTGGCCGCGATCTCGTCGTACTGCGACCTGGGCGCCAGGATCCGGCTCATGCACGTGCAGTTCTCGCCCTGGCTCGTGCCGGCGCTCGAGCCGACGACCATGGGGAGCGTGGTGTCGAGATCGGCGTCCTCGAGGATGATCGCGGCGGACTTGCCACCCAACTCGAGCACACAGCGCTTGATCTGCTCGCCGCACACCTCGCCGATCCGCTTGCCCACGTCAGTCGAGCCGGTGAACGTGACCATGTCGACGTCAGGATGGGCGACGAGATGCTCGGACGCCTCCCGAGTCGCCGCGACGATGTTGATGACGCCCGGCGGGAAACCGGCCTCGGTGACCAGATCGGCCATCGCGAACAGCGCGAGCGGATCCGGGTCAGGGGCCTTGACCACGACCGTGCAGCCGGCCACGATCGCCGGCGCCGTCTTCTGCGCGATGCCGGCCAGGGGGAAGTTGAAGGCGCACAGCGCCGCCACCACGCCGACCGGCTCGCGCACCAGGAGGCTCTTGGTCTCGTACTTCATGATCAACCCGCCCGCGTTGCCGGCCAGCGGCGACAGGTCGGACTCGCGCACCTCGGCGAACCTGTGCTCGCGGCCCACCTTGGCGTAGTAGTTCCAGTGCAGCGTCGGCGCGACTGAGTGATAGACCTCGGCGGTCAACTTGGTGTGACCGAGCTCGTCCACGATCAGATCCCGGAATTCAGGCTGGTGCTCAGCGATCAGCGCGGCCAGCCGCTCCATCATCTCCGCGCGTTCCTCGACCGGGCGTGTCGGCCAATCCGTCTCGAAGAACGCCGCGCGTGCAGCCTCGACGGCTCGGTCGATGTCGGTCGAATTGGCCGCGGGGACGTAGCCGATCTTCTCGCCGGTGGCCGGCGAGATGACGTCGAAGCGCTCGTTCGAGTCGGGCTGTTGCCAGCGACCGTCGATGTAGAGGTTGGGATATTCACGCGACAGCATCAAAGAACTCTCCTCGTCCGGGCGGCCTGATTCGTTGAGTTGAACTTGGTTCGATTATCCTACCAGGCCGCACCCAGGTCAAGCGTGCTAGTCGCCTCGCCGTCTACCGCCGTGGGCTCCGATCGAAGGTCGACCGGGCGGCCGTCTCGATGTGCTAGGGTTCGACCCGAATTCAGCTCAGGAGAGCGAGACTTAGGCCTCATGTTCCCGACACCGCAGATCAACGACGACAACCGAGCGTTCTGGACGGGTGGCCGCGACGGCGAGCTGCGGATCGTCCGCTGCCAGGACTGCGGGTACTACGTCCACCCGCCGTCCCCCAGGTGCCCGCGCTGCCTGAGCGACGACGTCGAGCCGAGCCCGGTCAGCGGAAGGGGCGTCGTCTACACGTACACCGTGAACGAACGCGAGTGGTCGCCCGGCCTCGAGGTCCCGTACGTGATCGCGATCGTCCAGCTGGACGAGCAGAGCGACCTGCGCCTGATGACGAACGTCGTCGGGTGCGCGCCCGAAGAGGTCGCGATCGGCATGCCGGTGCAGGTGGAGTTCCGCGAGCAGGGTGACGCGTACGTCCCGGTGTTCAGGCCGGCTTGATCATGGCCGAGAGTTTCGAGCAGCGCTGCATCATCTCGGGGATCGGCCAGTCTGAGGTCGGGCGTCGGGTGACCAAGGGGGTGCTTGCCCTCACGCTGGACGCGTGCCTGGACGCGATCGCCGACGCCGGGCTGACGCCGGCCGACATCGACGGTGTTGTCTCATGGCCGGGCGCGGTGTCCCGGGCCGAGGGTCTCGCGCCTCCTGGCCCGGGCTCGTCGGGACCGGGGCCGCACGCCGTGATCGACGCGCTGCGTCTCCAACCCGCCTGGCACGCCGCAGGTCCGGAAACCCCGGGGATGCTCGCCTCGGTCATCCACGGGTGCATGGCGGTCGCCTCGGGCATGTGCCGCCACGTCCTCGTCTACCGGGCGCTGAACGAGGCGACCGCGTGGCGTCAAAGCAGCGACCGCGTCGCCACCGACGCCGACGGGGTCACCGGGATCCTGCAGTGGATCCTGCCGTTCGGCGCCTACTCGGGTCCAAACTGGATGGGCCTGTACGCGCGGCGCCACATGCACGAATACGGCACGACCCGTGAGCAGATGGCGCAGATCAGCCTGAACGCGCGGCGCAACGCGGCGCTTAACCCCAAGGCGGTCCTGACCAAGGAGCTCACGCTCGACGAGTACCTCGCGTCGCCGATGATCAGCGACCCGCTGTGCCTGTACGACTGCGATATCGCGATCGACGGTGCGACCGCGGTGGTTATCTCCGATGCCGCGTACGCGCCGGACACGCCGAACCGGGCGATCCACTTCGAGGCGGTCGGGAGCGCGCTGCACGGCCGCGCCTCGTGGGATCAGTGGGAGGACATGACGACCACCGCGGCGATGGGCGCGGGTGCGCACCTGTGGTCGCGCACCGATCTGACGCCGGCGGACGTCGACTGTGCCCAGCTATACGACGGCTTCACCGTGCTCACCCTGTACTGGCTCGAGGGCTTGCAGTTCTGCGGCAGGGGTGAGAGCGGCGCGTTCGTCGACGGCGGCGAGCGCATCAGCCTGACCGGAGAGCTGCCACTCGCGACCAGCGGGGGCCAGCTGTCGGCGGGTCGCCTGCACAGCTTCGGGCACCTCTACGAGGCGTGCCTCCAGTTGCGCGGAGAGGCCGGGGAGCGTCAGGTGCCGGAGGCCAAGGTGGTGGCCGTATCCGCCGGCGCGGGGCCGTTGGCTTCATGCCTGCTGCTCAGAACGTAGGACCACAGCGAACGTGAGGGAGACATGAACCTAGCGACCCTGGTCGACGAGAAGGCGGCACAGTTCGGCGACCGCGTGCTCGTCGTCTTCGACGACGACACCGTGACGTATTCCCAGGCGGCCGAGCGCGCCGGCCACGTCGCCGCTGGATTGAAGGACCTGGGCGTGACCGAGGGCGAGCGCGTCGCGATCATGATGGGCAACCGGTCCGAGTTCCTCTACGCGTGGTTCGGGATCCTGAAGCTTGGCGCGATCGAAGTGCCGATCCACGACGCCGCCAGAGGCCCCGGCATCTCCCACATCCTCGGCACGACCGAGGCGCGCGTGCTGATCGTCGAAGACGTCTTCCTCGAGCACGTGCTGCCCTGGCTGGGCGACTCGCCGAGCGTCGAGCACGTGGTGGTCGTCGGGGAGTCCTCGCCTGACGCCAACGGCGGGCGCCCGCTGCACGACTTCGCCGATCTCCTGGCCACCCCGGACTCGGTCGAGACCGTCGAGGTCGAGCCGCACCGGCCCGCGTCGATCCTGTTCACGGGCGGCACGACCGGACCGCCCAAGGGGGTGGTGCTGCCCCACAACCACAACATCAACCTGGCGGTGAGCACTGCCGAGGTCGCCGGCTACACCGAGGACGACGTCCTGCTGTCGGTCTTCCCTCTCTTCCACGCCAACGCCAAGTACATGACCGTGGCGGCCGCGATGGTCGCCGGCGCGAAGTCGATCGTCAACCGCCGCTTCTCGGCCAGCCGGTTCTGGGAGCAATGTCGCCGTGAGCGCGTGACCGCGTTCAACGGGATGGGCGAGATGCTGCGAATCCTGATGAAGCAGCCGGAGGCGGCGGACGACGCCGACAACACCGTGCGGGTGGTGATCGGCGCCGCCGCGCCGCGTGACCAGGTGCTCGAGTTCGAGAACCGGTACGGCCTGGCAATCCTCGACGTGTACGGCTTGACCGAGACGGGTCCGATCACCTTCAACACCTACGAGAAGCGCCGCGCCGGCTCGATGGGCGTTCCGGTTGCCTGGTACGAGGTCCGCGTCCTCGACGAGAACGACGTCGAGGTTCCGGTCGGCGAGGCGGGTGAGATCTGTATCCGCCCGGCGCGCCCGAACGTGATGATGGCCGGCTACTGGGGCAACGACTCGGCGACGATGAAGTCGATCCGCAACCTGTGGTTTCACACCGGTGACCACGGCTACCGGGACGCCGACGGCTTCTTCTTCTTCAAGGCGCGGGAGACCGACTCGATCCGCCGCCGGGGCGAGAACGTATCCGCGTGGGAGGTCGAGCGCGTCCTGGCGTTGCACGAGGAAGTGCTCGAGTCGGCGGTGTACGGGGTTCCATCGCCGCTCGGGGGACAGGAGGTGATGGCGGCGATCGTGCTCCAGCCGGGCTCGACGCTCGCGCCCGAGGCGCTGCTCGACTTCTGCACCGAGCGGATGGCTCACTTCGCGGTCCCGAGATACCTGCGCTTCGTGGACTCGCTGCCCAAGTCGCACGCGCAGCGGATCCTCAAGCAGGAGCTGAAGGCGGAGGGAACCGAGGCAGTCGGCGTGTGGGATCGCGAGAGCGTCGGTTACAAGGTGAGGCGCTAGCACGATGTCCGTTCGCGCTCGCCAAGTTCACCTCGTCGAGTACCCCGTCGGCGAGGTGACGCCCGATCACTTCGTGACCGTCGAGGTCGACGTCGCCGATCCGGCCGAAGGTCAGGTGCTCGTGCGCAACCTGTTCACCTCGGTCGATCCCGGGATGCGGCTGCGACTGCGTCGCAGCGGCCCCGCCGGGTATTTCAACTCCTTCCCGCTCAACGCACCGATGGACGACATCTGGGCGGTGGGCGAGGTGGTCGAGTCACGCGCCGAGGGCTTCGAAGCGGGTGACTGCGTCTGGCACGCCAAGGGGTGGCGCGACTACGCGATCGTCACCGCGGGCGAGCCGGCGCTGGCCGGGATCGCAACATTGGCGCGGGTCGACACCACGCTTGCGCCGGCCGAGAAGTACCTCGGGCCGCTCGGCGCGATGGGCGTCACCGCCTATGCCGGCCTGATCGACGCGGCCGAGTTGCGGGAGGGGGACGTCGTCTGGGTCTCGGCGGCCGCCGGCGCGGTCGGCAGCCTCGCGGCGCAGATCGCCAAGCTCCGCGGCCACCGCGTGATCGGCAGCGCGGGTTCGGAGGCCAAGGTCCGCCACCTGCTCGACGATCTCGGGCTCGACGCGGCGTTCAGCTACC
>DATJWM010000191.1:0-39916 GCA_035501255.1 Mycobacteriales bacterium
AGCCGGCGAGCTGGTATTCCGACGGCCATGCCGGGGAGCCGACGCCGCCGATCTCGAACGTGATGCGCTTGGGATCGTCCGAGCTCGCGTTCGGTGCGCCGGCGTAGGTGTACGGCGGCTTGGTGCAGGTGCCGGAAGTCCCGGCCCCGCCGGTCGCGTCGAAGGGCACCGTGAAGTGCGTCGTGTCGATGACCGTCACGGTGTACGAGCCATCGGCGGACGGGGTGGTGTTCGTGCCGGCGAGCGTCGTCGTGTCGCCGGTCGTCAGGCCATGGGCGCCGGACGTGGTGACGTGGGTCGGGTTCGCCGCCGACATCGCGGTGATGGTCGCCGTGCCGCCGTTGGTCGGGGAGGTGACCGGCGTGGCGAAGGTGTTCCACCACCACGGCAGGTCGTCATACGAGGCCGACATCGGCACCATCAGCCCGACACCGGTCAGCCCGGCGTAGCCGTAGACGTTCTCAGACAGATCGCCCGCCTGGCCGACGAGGATCGGATCGTGGGTCGGGGTGAAACTCGCACCCCCGGGCGTCATGTCGATGACGCGGGTCGCAGCAACCGCGGTCCCGGCGGTGACTTCGACGCCCGCCTGGACGACTGCTACACGAGAGACAGGCGCGTTGTTTGCCGCCATCAGGAAGCGACCTCCGGCTCATCCGCCGGGGTCTCGACCGAGGGCTCGTCAGGAGAGGTCGCAGCGGGTGCGGCGTCTTCTGTCGGTCCTTCGGTGGCCCCAGCCGCGGCGGGCGGCGGAGCCTCGGTAGGCGGTGTCCCGTCCGGGATCGTGTTGTGCGGGATGCCCGCGGCTTCGAGGGCATCGCTGTACCCGGTGGGGAGCCGCGAGAAGGCGGCCGGCGAGTACGCCAGCAGGACGTCCGCCACGGCGGGCGAGGTCTCGGTGATGACCTCGGGCGGTGAGCCGAAGCGCGGGTCGCCGAGCACGTGCGCGGTGCCCGTCGGGTAGATGGTGGTCACGGTGTCGGGCACGGTTCGTCTCCTAGTCATTGGGGTTCATGCCGGCTTCGCGGACCCAGAACGTCACGGACAGCCACGCCGCCGCAGGCGTGCCGAGCAATCCCGCGTTGCGGATCTCCTGCGCGGCGCACACATCACTGAGCGTCGGGGCGTTCGGATTGGCGGCGAGGAACGCCTTCGCCAGCGGGTTGAGGAAGCCGATCAGGATGCGCGTCGCGTTCGCGAGGTCAGCGCGGTCGAAGTACAGCCGGCCCTCGATGAGCCACTGGATGTCGATCGAGGTCGCGTCGCCGTAGGCCCACGTGCTCGATGGTTTCGGTGGCAGGATCCACCACGAGTACGGCGCGGGATCGTCGGGCGGAACCCCGGCAAGGACGGTCTGGCCGGGCCGCAGGGGATCTGCCACCTTCCCTGACCCCGCGCCCCACACCGACGACACCTTGAACGGGTCGGTCCCGATCGCCCCTCCCAGCGCCGCGAGGCCGTCCACGATCTCGTCGATCCGCGTGGCGCTCATGCGGCGGCCTGACGCAGCGCGTCGGTGATGGACTCCTGCACGATCTGGGCCGCGTCCTCGGCTCCGTCCGCGCCGGCCTGCGACAGCCAGTGGAGCGCGCCGAACGAGTAACCCCGCTGGCCGATGGCGCGGGCGATGAGGAACGCCCGGCTGCGGATCGCGGCGTCCTGGCTGATCTGGGCGATCGTGCCCTTGCGCCGGATGAAGCCTGCCGAGGATCGGGTGACCAGGGGTGATCCGGCGATCTCCGGCTTCGACGCCAGCCAGCGCGCGATCGCGTCCGTCGGCGGTTGCTTGCCGCTTCCCGCCGGCCAGCCGAACTCCAGCGGTCGGCCTTCTGGCACGAGTCCCGTCGAAACCCCGACGTGGGCTTCGAGGTCCAGCCCTGATCCCTGCACCTCGGTGTGGAGGTTCTGGGCGAGGTTGCCGGTGAAGTGGTGCTCATCCTCGACGTTCGCGCGCGCGCGCGACTCGATGGCCGTCTGGCCGGCCTTCAGCAGCCCGGCGCTCGCACCGGCCGCCCATGTCGCAGGGTCGAGCACGCCCAGCAGCTTCTCGAGGCCGACGATCTCGACGAAGTCGGCCATCAGATCCGCACCCGGGTGTAGTCGGACACGAGCTCGCGCGTCTTGCTGGCGAACGCCTTGCTGAGTTGCGCGGTGCCGAACTGCGTGATCCCGATGACGTCGGTGTTGCCGGCGGAGTCCGCGAACCGGCTGCGGATGACCTCGATGATCGCGGTCTCGCGCCAGTCGTACGGAACCGAGGTGAAGAGACCCGGCGTCATGGACACGGCGATGCCGGCAGGGTTCGACGGCCAGCAGGTGCCGAGCCGGATCAGCCTGCCGATCGGTCCGCCGTTCGCCGGCTCGGCGATGTAGTCGGTATCCACGACGAGCGTCTGGCTGACCGCCCCGGGCGGGAACATCAGCGACACGGAAGCCACGGAGACGCAGTCGTCGATCGTGAGGAACGGCGATCCACCCGGCGTCCCGGTGTAGGTGAAGGTGGATGGCGCAGAGGAGACCGCTGCGGACAGTTCCTCGACCACGATCACCGCTGCCGCCGGGGTGAAGCCGGACGCAGTGCCGGTGATGCGCGCCTGCGGCCCGGTCAGGGTTCCGGTGAACGTGACGACGTACGGCCCACCCGCATTCCCGGACACGTCCACGTTGGCGCCGTCGATGGAGTCGAGCGCCCGGAGTGCCGTCTGCACGTCCGAGGCGGTGGCGTTGTACGCCAGGTCGGAGGTGGTATCGCCCCCGAAGGTCAGGGCGAAGGTGCCCGCAGTCGGCGAGGAGGCACCGGCCGCGAGCGTGATCTGCTGGACTTCGGTCGTGGAGTCGGCGAGTCCCGACCACGGACCGGATGCACCGCGGGCGCGGGCCACCATGCGGTTCAGCGTCGCCGTCACCTCGTCGCACTTGTCGGCGAGGATCAGGTCGAACTCCGGACCCATGTTGGCCGAGCCCGCTGCGGCCCCCGCGAGGCGTGCGCGGACATCGGCGAGCGTACAGAGGACGCCCGTGTTCATGCCCGCGCCGCCTCGTGAAGGGTCATGGGATCAGCCCGCGCCGACGCCGACGATGGAGCTGAACGTGGCCGGGAAGTAGCCCTTCAGGACCTCGGAGACGTAGACGCCGATCCGGTACTGGCGGTCGGTCTGCGCGAAGTCGTACTGGGTGTATTCCTGGCGCACGTCCATCACCCAGAGCGACGGGACGTTCGCGTTCGGGAACCAGCCCGGGAGCCGGTTCGCGACCATCAGGACGTTGCCGGCGGGTAGGTTCGGGTGAACCCGCAGCGGAACGGCCTGCTGCGTGAACTTGTTCAGGTAGGAGTCGACGTACAGGCCGCCCTGGAGCGTCCCGTCGGCACCCGCCTGGAGGTTGACGCGCATCGTGGTCGTCGAGCCGTTGGCGAGGACCTTCGCGGTGATGTCCTTCGCCTGCTGGCTGTTGACCCAGATGACGTCCGGCCCGAGCCGGTTCGTGTCCCACTGGGACTGGAGCGCGACGTCGATCTCCTTGACGCCGCCCGCGTTGTCGCCGGTCAGCGTCGCCCCGGCCTGGTCGAGCCAGTAGCCGTTGTTCGCGCTGGCCTGCCCCTGCGCGACGAGGCCGTCGAACGCGAGGCTGTTGGCCGTCTGGTCGCCGGTGTTCGCGACGCCGCCGCTGCCCGGCAGCGAGGCAATCACCGTGTTGTCGATGACGATCGACGTCTGGCCCGTCGAGAACGCCCAGTAGAGCGTCCCGCTGTGGGCACCGATGAAGACGTTGTACTTGACGGCGCCGCGGACGGCGCCCCACGTCAACTTGACGGCCGTCTTCCCGGAGCCGGTCGTGTAGGTCGTCAGGGTGCGGCCGTCCGTCTCACCGACGGCGTCGGCCGAGACGTGGCCCTTGCTGTTCGCGAGAACGCCTTGGAGCGTCAGCGCGGACACCGCGAAGTCGTACGCGGTGGAGGCGGTGAAGGGGCCGGAGTTCGTGCTGTCGGCTGCGGTGAAGCCCGTGGCCGATGGCTTGCCGATGGCGGTGCGGTTGCCGCCGAGGATCGCGCCCTCTTCGCCGATCATGGTCGTCTGGAGGGTCTGGATCGACATCAGCGCGCGCGGGTCATCGAACCCACGGGCCGCCTGGATCGCCTCGAAGGTGATCGTGTTCGGGTAGCCAAGGCTCCGGTAGGCCGCGGACACGTCGTTCTCAGTGAACGACGGCACCGTGCCGATGGAGCCCTCGGACACGAACGGGTCGATCGCCGTCGTGTTGATTGCGGTGATGGCCTTCCAGTTGACCGCGGTGCCGGTGCCGCCACCCTGCCGCGGAATGGCGTTCCGCAGCGGTGTGAGGACCGGGTACAGGTTCTTGGCGGGCGCCTCGAGGTTGTAGGCAACGATGCCCGACGTCGTCGAGAAGCCCTGGGTGGTGGTCGCCTTCTGGAGTTCGGCGCCAGTGAGGCCACTCGCGAGTGCCGCCTTGACGGCTTCGAGGGTCGCTTCGTTGACGCCGAGCTCCGCGGGGGAGCTCATGTTCGGTTGACTCCTGTGTTAGCCGATGCCTCGGAGGGGAAGTGGGTTGGCGAGTGCGACCTTCGCCAGTTCCGTCGCGGCGCGCTTCTGGAGCGCCTCCTTGACGATCGGGTTCTGCTCGCTCTCGGCTGCCTTGCGGAACACCTCGGCCGCGTCCGTGGACGTGGTGTCCGTGGTCAGGGCGACGCCTCGCTGGTCGAGATAGCGCAGCGGACCGCCCGGGGCTGCACGCTTGGCGACCTCTGTGAGCGTCCCTTCGATCGCGCTGAGGCGATCGGACAGCCCACCTGTTGCCGCTTCCACGTCTGCCGTGGTGGCGATGCCGCCGAGCTGCTCGCGCACGCTCGACGCAACCTTGCTGATGAAGTCGGGGTCGGCGGCGATCTTCGCGAGATCGGGAGCCGGATCGGCCACCTTCGCGATGTCGTCGTCCTTGCCGGCGGCGTAGGCCATGTCGTCACCGACGATGGCGATGACCGCGTCGGGCGCGGACTCTTCCTCGTCGGCTTCCGTCTGCGCCTGGTCCTCGGGCGTGCCGACCTCCGATGCCTCGGAGCCGATGAAGGCGAGGATGGCCTTCTGCGCATCGCGCAGCGCCGCGAGCTGGCCGTCATCGACCGTCTGCTCGCCTGCCTCGCACTCGATCAGGCCGTTGATCCAGTCGAGCGCCATGGCCGCGCTGTACGTGTCGCCACGCGCCGTCTTCGCGATGTCACCGGACTCGGCGGCCTTGCTCTCGTCGGAGGTGTCGATGCCGAACTTCTTCGCGGCGGCCTCGACCTTCGCCTTGGCCTTGTCGCCGAACGGCGAGCTGTCCAGCCGGGCGAGTGCGTTCCGGACGTGCGCGGCGTCGTTGATGGGGAAGTGCCGCAGGTCGCGCGGCGTCGTCTTGCCGTCGCTGTCCTTCTCGCCGCCCGGCTCGATGTAGCCGAAGTCGCTGTCCGGCAGGTCGTTGATGTCGGCCGTGCTCATGGCGGCCTTGGCAACGCCGACGAGTTCGTAGGGCTGGCCGGCCTCGAACTTGCCGGTGACCGTCACGCCGTCGGCGGTGGTCTTCACGAGCGGCTCTGTCGTGGCCCGTGCGACGATCCCCGCGTCGCCTTCCACCACCTCGAACTCGCCGGACCGCTTGGCGATGGTCAGGCTGGCATCGGGGTTGGACGGGCGATCGACGAGCGAGGTTCGGGTCCACAGGAGGTCGGTGACTCGGCGGACGTCCTTGCCGGCGGCCTTCTGCATGGACCACGCGATCCGGCGCCCCTCGATCGAGACGCCCTTGTAGACGCCGGTCTCGACCTTCTTCACGGCGACCGGATCCACGACGTGGACCTGGCCGGCCATCTTCCGGGTGGCGTCGTTCGGGATGACCGAGAGCGCGACACCGACCGCGGACGGCTGGTGCATCTCGTTGACCGAGCCCCAGCGCGAGTAGTCGGCGGCGGCCTTCTTCAGCCCGTCGTAGTCGACGATCTCGTTCTGGTCGTCGACCGCCTCGCTGCTGTAGGTGACGTCCACGAGCAGCGTGCCGTCGGCCTGCCGCGCGATCTTCTCGATCGGCGCGAACATCGTGATGTCGGTGTCTGCCGCGGCCTTGGCGATCGGGGTCGACTCGTCGGCCGCGTTCGTCATGGTCTCGGTCTCCGCCGTTGTGTCGGCCGGCGGTGCCGCAGCTTTGCTCATCGGTTCTCCCTACTGAGGCGACGTCACGTCGTCGGGGTTGACATCGGCCGAGTCGAGCGCGGTTGCCGAGCGGCCACAGTTCGGGTGTTGCAGCGGGTTCGCCTCGTAGTCGTCGAGCGTCCAGATCGCCCCGTCGGCGGCCACGCACTCCGGGTCGAAGTTCTCGCCGTCGGTGATCTGGACGTACTGGATGCCGGAGTCGCGGAACCCCGCCACCTGTCCACCCGCAGCGGCGAGCGAGGTTTCCGTCCGGGCGATCATGTCGGCGCGCCAGTCCGCCTCGTCGTCGAACATCTGCCCGATGTCGTCGCCGAGCTGCTCCTGCGTCACGTCCGGATCGGCCATGGCATCCGCGACGATGTGCGCCATGTGCTCGCGGTCCGCGGCGGAGATGCCCGCCACGAG
Source organism: Mycobacteriales bacterium (assembly GCA_035501255.1). GTDB lineage: Bacteria > Actinomycetota > Actinomycetes > JAFAQI01 > JAFAQI01 > JAFAZI01. Next base: position 6,606 of record DATJWM010000191.1, read on the forward strand.
TTCGCCCGCGTGCTGGCGCGCCCATGCCGCGGCGCGGTCGTTGGGCAGTGAGAAGCCCTGCGCGAGCAGCGCCGACGCGGCGTTCTGGTAGCCGAGCGAGTACATCACCGCGAGAAGCTCTGCGGTTGGGTCAGCGAGGACGGCGACGTCCTGGCCCCACGGATATCCGGCCGTAGCGTCGATGGGTAGAGCGGCCTTGCTGACCCCGTGCGCACGTCGAGCGCCGTCGGCGAGGGCGTGGAAGTGGGCCGACCAGAGGTCGCGGAGCTTCCGGCGGACGCCGGCGCGGGTAAAGGGCTGGCGGCTGCACCCGCTTTCGCGAGGGTGAAGGCCGCTCGCACGTCTTCGGGCGTCGTTGACTTCGCCAGCGCGAATCCGATCTGCTCGACAACGTCATCTGCGATCGCATCCGACGTGAACCGGACGGCGGGCGAACGGCCTTCCTTCATGGCCCGGAGCGCCTTGCGCTGCCACGCGGCCAGTTCTGCGGCCTTGCCGACGGGCGTCGGGGCGCCCTTGGGCTGACCACCGGGTGCGTTCTTGTCGGCCACGGCAGGCTCGCCCGGCTTCGTCTCCCCGGTGTTCTCGCCGGGTGCGCCGGACGGCGTCTCGGGCGGCTTGCCGTCCGGCGTCTCGACCGTCGCTCCGCCGGCCATCAGCTCCGACACGAGCACCGGACCCTGCGCGGTCGAGACGTACGCTTCCTTGAGCCCGGGCGGATCCTCGTCGATGCTCTCAGCCACCGTGTCGCCGCTGACCACGCCGAGGTTCATGTAGATCTGGTTGACCTGCGCCTCGACCAGACGGTCCTTGCCCTGGTCGAGGTCCTCGAACCACAGTTCGAGCTCCGGCTGGCCGAGCGCCTGCGCGATGACGATGTCGAGCAGGCCCTTGAGGTGGAGGGCCGGGTTGCGGACGGAGCGGATGAACTCGACGTCCTGGCTGACCTCGGCATCGCCCTTGCCGGATGTCACACCACCGCGCGAGGTCACGAAGCCCAGCGACCGCGGGTTCACGCCGTACGCGGCACAGGTGATGTGCATCAGCCATTCCTCGGCGTCGGTCGTGACATCGGGGTTCATCTGCTGGACGGCGTTGGTGCCGTTCGAGGCCGACGGGATGGGGATGACGCGGGACCGGGTGACGTCGTTGCCGGCGAGCAGGGCGTCGAGGTATTCGCGCAGTTCCTTGATCTGGGTCATGTCCCAGTTCTCGGGCGCTCGCAGGAACGCGGCGGGCAGCGTGCCCTCGGTGAACCGCGACAGGTCGAGCGTCTGCCGCCGCAGCGCCCGGTTGGCGGTCATCAGGACCCACTCGGCGGGCGGCGAGCCGTAGGGACTGCGAGACGTCTGCCAGTACGGCGCCGAGAGGATCTGGTTCTTCGGCCACCACCCCGACGGGAAGCCGCGGATCACCTGGATGTACGCGGGATCGGGCGGATCGGGCAGTCGGCCCCACTCGTCGACGATCGGGTAGATCGTCGTCCCGTCCACCACTTCGAGGCCGTACAACTGGCCGGCGAGGGTCGGACGGAGGAACAGGGTCGCGGAGTCGGTGGTGAAGAGGTCGTGCGCCCACTGCACGAGCCATGCGCCCCACGGGTCCTCCTGGTTGGGCGTCAGGAAGAAGCCGGTGACGTCGTTGATGGCGGACTCGAGCTTGGCGCCGCGTGCCTTCGCCTCGGCGCGCGACTGGCCGGTCACCTGCCGCGGACGGATCGACCACGTCAGCGAGCGCAGGTCGTCCTTGCGCTTCTCGATGCACAGGCGGGCGATGTCGTAGTTCTCGGCGAACGCCCGCAGCGTCGGGAAGTCGAGCCCCTCGTACTTGCGGGGCTGCGTGCTGATGTTGTAGCCGGGGACGTAGTCCCAGCGGCGCGGCGCCTCTTCCTCGGTGCGGACCGGTGTGACCGGCGATCCCGGGCCGAGGTTGGCGAGCGAGGCATCCCCGCCCAACTGGCGGGACAGTTGCGCCAGCGAGGTCGTCGTGACCGGCGGCTCTCCGACGGGCACCGGACCCTTGGCGAGGTTGCCGCCGGCGCGCAGCCATGCGGTGTAGTCGCGCGAGTTCATGCGGCGCGGATCGGTGGCGATCATGCCGCGGCCTTCTCAGCCTTCTCGGCCGCCATCCGGTCGAGTTCCTGGCGCATGTAGTCACCCCACCCGGAGCCGCCCTCGGTCAGTTCGGTCAGGGCGTACACGACCGCATCGAGCCGGTCGTCGTGCTCGTTGGCGACCGGGAACGTCGTCTGCTGGTCTTCGAGCGCCTCGAACGTACCGATGTGGTGGACGCGGTTCTGCTCGTACAGGAGCGAGATCGGCTCGGCACGGAGCGTCTTGCCACGGGATGCGGTGATCTTCCGGACGGGTAGCCCGGGACGGACCTTCTGGACGGTCGACACGACCATGTCGCCGCCGTTGTTCACCTCGGCGAGGATCGCGTCGGCCTTGTGCGTGTCGTACGCATCGACGGCCTTCGTCGCCCAGCCGTTCGGCGAGAGGTGGTAGCCGTCCGCGGCCAGCACGTAGAGCTGTCCGTCCTTGCCCTTCGCGGCGACGGCGATCGCACTCTCGTCCGATTCCTCGTCGGCAGTGGCAGCCGGGTCGATCGCGACCACGATGCGGGCGTACTCGCGCTTCGGGTCGGGCATGACCCGGTTGCGCTCGATCCACTCGTACTGCCACAGCGCCCCGGGGACATCGACGAGCAGCTCGCCGGCGAGCTCCTGGCGCCCGGTGCGGGTGCCCTTGTACTTGGCGTACAGCAGCGCCCGGACGTCCTCGTGGAGGAACGGGTTGTCGTCCGTCGTGGCGTGCGTGACAGCCGTGCCCGGATCGGCGACGAGCGCGCGGATCTTCGGGCGGGGTTTCGGGGTCGTGGTGAAGATCGCCACCGGGTGCGAGCCGAGCCGCAGCCCGAACTCCATCATGGCGAAGGTGTCGTCGAGCTGGCGCCAGGCGGCGATCTCGTCGCCCCACACGACGCAGTGCTGCGGGCCGCGGAGGCGTTCGGGATCCTCCGGCAGGTAGGCGCCGAAGATGCGGCCCTCGGCGCCGTTGGGCCACGTCACCACGCCGCGGTTGCTGTTGAACCGGACGCGGGGATTGGCGACCTTCAGCCCCGAGACACCGTCCACGCACGTCTCACGGGCGTCCTGGAGCGTCGTGCTGATGATCGCGGCTCGATGCCCACCGGACGCGCCAGCGATGCACGCCGGGCCTTCCATGTGGGCATCGAGCCAATGTGCGGCGGCGTCCGTCTTGCCGGCGCCGCGTCCGGCCATCAGCAGCCAGTAGTGCCACGGACCAGTGGGCGGCAACTGGTGCGGGCGGGGTGTCCATCGCGTGACGGGCAGGGCGAACCGCTTCGCGGCGACCGCGAAGGGATCGAGCTGCCCGGGCGCGATGGCGAGCGTCATCGTGGGCTCAGGCGCCGTAGTTGCCGCTAACGAGCTGGGCGGAGACGACGGGCGCGGTGCCGTTGGGCAGCCCGACGGCGACGTAGAACCCGGTCTTGGCCGAGTCGGTGATCGAGAGGATGTAGCTGCCGTCGGCCTTCGTCTGGCTGAGGAGCGCCTTCTTCGCGGTCAGCGCCCCGAAGTCGGAGCCGCTGGATGCCTTGGCGGCGACCGCGCCGGATGCACTCGTGGCGGTGAGCCCGATGCCGGTCGCTGCGTCACTGAGCCAGATCAGGATCGGGATCGACCGGGCGAGGTTGTTCCCCGCGGCGTCCTTCGCCTGGATCGTGACCTCGCAGACGTTCGACGACCCGGCGGCCGGCGTCAGCGTGAACGCGGCAGGCGTGTCGGTGATCGCGAGCCCGGCGCGATCCGTCTCGCGCTGGCTGATGATCGTGATCGTGGCGTTGATGGCGTGGGTCGCCTTGGCCGTGTCGGCGTAGCCGCGCCGGCCGCGCCACGTCGTGCCCTGCGTGCCTTCGATGAACAGGATGGCCTCGGTGCCGATGAAGCCGATGAAGGGCGCCACGTGGCTTGTCGCGGCGGCCGAGACGGTGATGAGCTCGTCGTTCGGGCCGATGGCTGCGGCGAGGGTGATGGTCGAGTCGGACACGGGTTCTCCTTAGTTCCGGGATGTGGCGTTGACGGCCGCGAGGGATGGGGACAGGGCGGCGAAGCCCTCGGAAGCGAGCAGGCGGGCCTTGGCGTAGCGGTCGGGATCGAGCTCCAGTCCGTCGATGACCTTCTCGACCACCGATGCGATCAGGTCGGCCTGCCGTTCGACGAGGTCGACGATGCGGCTCTGGATGCCCGCGTCCACGGCCGCCTTGGCGTACTTCGCGAGACGGTCGGCCCACTCGCCGTAGAGCTTCACGAGCGCCCGGACCTCTTCGGAGACGGGGATCGCGTCGCCGTCGCGGGTCAGGTCGAGGATGTCGCCGATCAGCCCGACCCGGCCGGTATCCGCGGTGACCATCGCCTGCACGCTCTGGCGCAGGAATGCGACGTTGCCGGCGGCTTCCCAGACGAGTTCGAGCAGGGCCTGCGCCGGGTCCTTCTCGATCGGCTCGCCGAACTTCGCCAGCGCGGCGGCGGCCGCGAGTTGCTTGCCGTGGCTGCGGCCGTTCGGGGTGCGCCCGAAGTGCAGCCAGCAGTTCCCGAAGCCCGGGTGATCCGTCCGCGTTCCCGCGTGCTGGCGGCAGGGCTTGCCGGTGCTCTTGATGATCGCGCCGCACCGGAGTCCTGTTGCCCTTTCGGGAGAGGTCGAACCTTCCGGGTCAACCGCTCGCGAGAGGGCAACAGGGGTGCCCGTGGTCGGTGGGCTCATGCGCTGCCCCCGGCGACGAGTGCCAGCCGCGGACGTTCGATCGGCTCATCGGTGACAAGGCCGACCGGCTTCAGCCAGTGCGCGAAGATCCCCTCGTCCGCCACCCGAACGCCGAGCATCCCGTGGATGGACACGGCCTCGGCGACCTGCTCATGGGTCACCGCGAGTTCGTTCCCGTCGGTGGCAGCCAGCATCACGGCGACGATGCCGCCGTACAGGTTCGCCAGTTCTCCGGCCTGATCCGCGCGCTGGCGTTCGGAGAGGGCGATCTCACGGAGACGGGCGATCTGGCGGTTCTTGTCCACCTCGAACATGGCAGCGGTGATCGGGTCGGTGGCCATCAGGACTCGATGACCTCGCGCTCGAATACCCATGCCCCCGGACCGCTAGAGCCGTCGTACCGCCGCGAGGGCCACTTCGCGTATTCGCCTTCCGGCGCCTCGACGAACGTGTAGACGAGCCGCGGATTGCCCGGTCCGCTCCAGTCGAGCTTGGTTTCGGTTGCGTTCTCCGGGCGGTAGTGCGATCGGGCGAACCGCTCGCGGTCCGCCGCATCGAGAGCGGCAAGCGCCAGCTCGCGAGTCGCGTACACCTCGACGCCGTCCACGCCGTAGTCGCCGCCGGGGACGAGATAGACCTTCACGCGCCCACCTCGTCGGTGTCAGTCGGCACGAGCGCGTGCAGCACGTCGTCCCGCGTCGCCTGGAGTTCGGCCCGGTGCGCCTCGAGCCGTGCGATCGTCGCCGTCAGTTCGCGCATCGGTCGATCCACGTCCCACGCCGGGACGGTCCCCCGCGGGTGAGCGCGTTGATAGAGCCGGAACCCGATCAGCCCCGCGAGGGTGGCATAGACGGCGACCGCGACGATCACTGGCGCTTCGCCTGCTTTGCCTGATGCGCGCTCACGACCTGTGCCGCAATCGCTGGACTGTTGGCGATCAGCATCACCACCGCACCGATCGCCGCGACGATCAGGTCGTTCAGTGCTGGTGCGAACCCGGCGATGTAGGCGATGACGGCATAGACAGCGAGCAGCGCGCCGAGCCAGGCGTTCGCAGGACGGTTGAGGATCATCGGGTCAGCCTCCGACGTGTGGATCCGGCGAGATGTCGGCCGTCGTCCAGGCGTCGTGCATGGCGTGCAGACATCCCGCGTACGGGTCGTACGAGTTGCCGTTGCTGCCCCACGCCGCGCCCCACGAGTTGCGCACGAGGAACGACCCACCAGCGACGTTGTCGTCCCAACCGAAGATGAAGCGCGCGTGTCCGCCGACCACCGAACCGACCGGCTTCGGCAGGACACCGTTCACCGGCTTGAACCAGTTGCCGTACCAGCTCGTGGCGATCCAGATCGGCACCTTGAGCTGCGCCAGGGCAGACTTGATCGTCGCCGCCGCGAAGCTGACCGCGTGGTAGCTCGCGATCTTGAACTCGGGCGCCGTGGCCGGCTTGCCGGTGAGCGGCTGACCCTGCTTCAGCAGCACGTTCAACGCCGCGCGAACCGTCGTACCGCGCTGGTCGTTCGGCGGACCCGGCAGACCGTCGATGGCCTCGGCGTGCGTGTACAGCCATTCCTCGTCGAGTGGCGGCCAGCCGGACGGCCAATCGCCGTCGGAACGCTCTTCCTGCTGCCGTGCGCCGGTTCCCGAGAACGCCACGCATCGGCCGGTGTTGCCCTGGTTGAGAACTGGCGCCAGGAGTGACAAAACGAACCGTCGCGGCAGCGGCGCGGCCATATCGAGGTGTTCCTCGACCTTGTAGTCGCGATGGTCGGGATGCGACGGATACGCGCCGAGGAGGCGTTCGTCGAGGATGAGATCAGCCATTTGGAACCTCCGTCGGCAGCACCATCGGCGGCCGGTAGCCGGGCACGGTCACAAGACGGGCGACGAGTCCTGATGGCGCTTCATCGCGGACGGCTGGCATCACGGCTTCGACGTAGAGCGTCGTGCCTTCACGCATGAACCCGTCCCAGCCCTCCGGGATCACCACGTAGGTCGTCGGGCCGAGCATCGGTTGCGGTGCCGGTGCAGCCGATCGCAGGGCCGACATGACGCAGTCGCAGTCCGGGCGAGCGCATGGACCGGAGTGGCCCCATGAGATCTCGTTCACCGAACGTCCTCGGGATGGTCAGACGGGTCGTTCGGGTCGCGCGGCAGTGGCTCGCTCACGGACGGAGCTCGGGCGGGAAGAACGACGGGATGCGGCGCCAGAGCTGCCAATAGGCGGCGTAGCCGTCGCCTTCGCATCGCTCAAAGGCTTGCCAGCGCCAGCCGTATCCATCGCGCCTCGCATCGATGTCCGCGATGTTCAGCGCATGGATGTGGTCGATGACGCGGATCGTGTAGCTGAAGACCAGCAGGGCGCGGATCACCAGGATGGCGCACAGGGCGAACGACGCGGCCAGGCCTGCGGCGATGGCGTCCACTACCGCCGCCACCGCGGCAACCGCAGGTCGTGATTCGCCCAGAAGTGGCCGAGGATCAGCAGGGACGAGGCGATGACGAGCCCGCGGATCGTGTTCATCACGAAGCGCCCGATCGTGATGTAGTCGGGCGTGCCGATCGACCACGCAGAGACGAGCGTGACGACCGCGATGAGGAACAGGGTCGTCGTCAGCGGTCCGTCGACGTAGGTGATCCAGTCGTGGATCGTCCGGTGCCTTCGAAGCGCCCGCAGGAACGTCTCGAACAGCGCCACGCCCGACAGGACGATCGCGGCGAGCGACGCGATGATGGCGAGCTGCTGGTAGGTCACAGCCGCCGCGTCCCGACGAGCCGGATGACCGCACCGCGGTTCAGGATCGCCAGCAGGCCGCCCATCTCGACCCCAAACAGGCCCAGATCGACCGAGGACGGCGACGGCAGATGCGCCAGCTCGAACAGGGACGGCGCGAAGAGCGAGTACAGGATCTGGATCGTCATCACGATCACCAGGACCACTGCGGCGATCTCGGCGATGCGATCGAGCCGCGCCTGTCGCTGCGGATCGGCAGGAGCCGGCATTCACGCCGACCATGCAAGTCGTGTCTCAGTTGACCGGCCCGGACGCGCAGCGACTCGAAAGCACGCCGGCATCTCAGCGTCCACACGTCGAAGTGGTCATGCGGCGACCTCACCGCGTTGGCGCAGGTAGCTCGCCACGCGCCGCAGGCCGACGACCTCGACGCCCCATGACCGCTTGATATGTCGGGCGTGCGTGATCGTCTCGCCGCGGTTCAGATACGCCTCGCGGTCCGCGAGATAGAGCAGGTTCGAGAGCTTCGCGAACTCGATGCCGTCAGGGAACGACGCGAGGACGTACCGCACGAGGTTCAGCAGCCGGCCGCGCTCCGCGTGGGAGACGGCGAACGGACCGCCGTTGGAGGGGGCAGCGGTCCGTGTCGTGCTCGCCGTGGCGGACGTCACCCGCCGGGTACTCGCCATGCGCCGACGAGCGTAGCTGCCCGGTTACGCTCCGGGAACGGCTATGGATTGGACAAAGCGAACGGGCAATCTAGGCCGGATCGCCGTCCAGGTCCACTGTGCCAGACGATCGGATGACCACAGTCGTCCGGGCCTTGACGTCGATCGGCTCATCGAGCACGAGCGTGTGGCCTTCGATGTGGCCGCGGATCTGCACGGACTCTGGGAACGTCCCTTCCGGCGTGGCCCGGACATAGACCGCGAACGGCTCGATGGGATCGTTGTCGGTGCTGACCGGACACATGGAGTAGTGCGTGCCGAAGTCGCGCCAGTACGCGCCGTTCTTGCCGACGACGATGCGCTCGGGCATCGCGTCCTCGGTGGCAGGGAGGATGCGCGGTTCGAGGTTTCGTTGCATCCAACCGGGCCATGTCGCGATCTCCGCCGCTGCTGCCCGTGATTGCTCGACGTATTGCTGAGGCTTGGTCAGCAGACGCGCGTCCCCTGCGTCCGCCAGCACTTCCGAGATCAGGTTCAGATCTGCGACCGACTCCGGGATGATGTCGGACCGCGCCAGTTCGATGCCCGTCGTTGTAACGCCGTTATCCCAGTGCATCCTCCCGTTGATCTGGCCGGGGAACTGTGCGGACCAATCCTCGACGGACAGCAGGCGTGCCGTGAACTCCACAATGTAGGAATCATCGCCCCATGGCTCGACAGCCTCGATCCTGATAGCGAAGCGTTGGCCGATGAGCGCGGAGAGCAGCACTTCCCCTTCTGCGCGGCGCTGGGCGCGCTCCCGCTCATACTTCGCCGCCTCGTAATGCCGAACCACCTCGCGAGCCGCGGTGATGTCCTCGGGTTCGTCGCTCACGCCGTCACGCCCTCCAGTTCCCCGCGATGCGCCCAGCACGCCTGGGCCTCATCTTCGCATCCGCACCGCTCGAACGCGCGCAGGAGCGTCCGGTGCACCGTCCACACCGACACGCCGAGCCGGTCTGCCGCCGCCTTCCGGGAACCCGTCTCGCAGCGAGCCTTGAGTACCTCGCGCTGGCGTGCGGAGAGGCGGGCGTGGGTCATCCCGCAGCATCCACCGCGGGGGATGCTGTCCATCTGCCACGCTCAGGCCACGCGGTGCCAGATGGGCTCATTCGTGCGGGGAATTGGCTGGCGCGCCAGGATTCGAACCTGGAACCCCCTGATCCAGAGTCAGGGGTATTTCGTGCTTGGGACGTGTTCGGTTCGTGCGTGAGGTTCACGAGGCAGCATCCACGACAGCATCCACGGGCGGCGTGGGACCGTCACGGAGTGGTGCGTCATCGTCAGCGAAGACAGCCCGAACGCGCTTCTCGCGCAGGGCTGCGACGATGTCCGGGAGGGCGTTGCGGAGCGCAGTGATGCCCTCGAAGTCAGCGGTGCCCTGTTCTGACCACGGCCAACGGTTCGCGATGTGCGGACCGTCACTGTCAAGGATGCCTAGTGGTCCGGCGGCGATGCTGTGACCGCGAGCAATGCCTCCATGATCCGGAAAGTCGGTATACGGGTTCCACGGTCCCGGCGTCATCGCCGCGTCAATCTCGGCCAGCCGGTCCGCCAGCTCGTTCGCTGTCACTTCGCTTCCTCCTCGCGTTCTGTCGGCAGCAGCCGCGCGTCGATGGCATCCGCCGCGGCCTGCGATGTCGCGGACGGGTGGGCATAGCGGCCGGTCATCGTCACCGTGGAATGGCCGAGAACGGCCTGCGCCGAGCCGATGCCCACGGCCTCGGTGATCCACGTCGCCGCCATGTGACGCAGATCGTGGGGTCGCAGCCGCGGCACCTTCGCCTCATCGCAAAGCCGGTGCATCGCGTGAACCACCGTCGCCCCGGAGAGCGGTTCGCCATACACCTTCACCCCGTCGATGAGGTGGGCCTGCTGCGCGGTGAAGATGAGGTCGTGGTCGCGCCAGCGGTTGCCGTGCCTGAGCCGTTCCGCGGCCTGCGCCTTCGCCTGCGCTTTGAGTGCCGCCTGCGCCGCCAGGGACAGCCGGATGACGCGGTTGCTCGTCCGGGTCTTCGGCGCGACGAGCTCGAACCCTTCGCCTGCCCGGTACAGCAGGGTCTTTGATATGGCGAGCGTGCCAGCGGCCTTATCGAAGTCGGACCACCGCAAGGCGAGCGCCTCGCCGCGCCGAATCCCGGTGGTTGCCAGGAGCCGGAACAGCGGGCCCAGCCGGTCGTCCTCGAGTACCGCGAGCAGCCGCGCGACCTGCGCGTCGTCGAGCATCGTCGGCTGGCGGCGCTTCACGACCGGCCGATCCGCCCCGATGGCAGGGTTGTACGGGATGAGCCGCTTGCGGGTGACGGCGACGTTCAGCGCCACGGACAGGACCCGCAGGGCGTAAGCGCGAGTGGGGGCTCGGACACCCCGAACTGCCAGATGCGCGAGCATGGCGTCGATGTCGAGGGGTCCCAGCTGGGACAGGAGTAGCCCACCAATGTTGGGTAGGACGTGCCGCTCCAGGACAGCATGATAGGACTCGGCGGTACGCTCGCGCACCGATAGGGAGTCGAGCCAACGTCGGAGGTAGGTGCCGACGGTGAGCCGCCGATCGGGTGGGCGCTGTCCTTCGGCGCGGGCTTTGAGCCAGTCATCCCGCTTGGCTCGCACGATCTCCGGTGATGAGCCCGAGAGATACGCGCGGACGCGATGCTCGCGGCTTCCGTGGCCCGCCTGGACGGCCACCCGCCACCGCCCGTCGGGGAGTTGGTACGGTTCCGGCAGCTTCATCGCTCTCCCTCCCGGCGAACGCGGACTCCCGCAGCGCCCAATCCTCCAGGGCGCGAACAGCGTAAAGCCGAATCCCGCCCCGCCGGATCGACGGCAGGAACCCGTCACGGGTCCATGCGTCCAGCGTCCCGACCCCGATCGACAGCCACTCAGCGGCTTCGGTCCGCGTGAGAACGGCTGGCGGGAGCTGGGCGAGGCGGGGCAGGCTCATTCGGTGGAGGACCGGGAAGCGGGATACGTCCATGGTCCGGTCGGCGCCACGCGATACAAGCCGGACGCTTCGATCCCAACGATGACGCCCTCTCGGCGTGAGTCCTCGAACACGAGAGTGACGAGCGTGCCGATCGGGAACGTCGTGTACGGATGTGTCGAGCCGACGAGCGTGCCGTCCGCTTCCGGCGGCCAGTTCACATCGGTGAAGAGGTCCCAGCGCACCACGCTTTCCGGGCTCACCTCGGCTCTCCGGTGGACGGATCAGGCCCGAAATGGTCGCCGCTGAGGATGGCGCGCAGGCCGCGCTCGAAACGGAAGTCCTCCGGGAAGAACACGTCCTGCACTCCGGCGCCGAGGCTGTTCGACACGAGCTGGCCGAGGCGCCAGTCCGGGTTCGCGTGCCACGCCTCGCGCAGCAGGTCCACGATGCGGTCGATGCGGTCCAGGTCCCTGACCATCACGCTCGTCCCTCCAGTTGCACTGTCACGTCACACAGGCCCATCGTCCAGGGGACGCCGCACACGCTCTCGAACGCCCCGACCGGCAGGTCCACGATGCGCCCGGCGCGCTGTTCGGCCTTGTCCGGGCCCGCGTCCGTCGAGATGAGCGTCTCGCATCCGCCGGCACCGCACACCCGGAATCGCCAGCCCGGACCGTCCGGCAGCGCGACCCATCGCTCGGAGTACTTCGGTCCGTAGGTCGACGCGATGCCGCGACGGAAGGTGTGCCCGGCGGCGGGACTTGAACCCGCAAACACCCGAGTGCTAACGGCAGCACGGGTCGCATCCGGCCGATCAGCGTCGCCGGGCTTGGGTTTGGACGCCGAGCTGGTCTTCGGCACAGGCGTCGGCCGTGGACGATTGGTCGGGGTCACGGCGACGGAGTCCCGTCCGTCGCTCGCCCGGATCGAGCTCGGCGTCCTGGACAGGCTCGCAGGGGTTCCACTCGCATCCGCCCGAAGAGGCGCGGTGGAGATTGCCTGAGAGCCTGTCCACGAGGCCGAGGCCGTGCCTGCGAGGAAGGCCAGGAGGATGATGAGCAGGTGCAGGGCGCCCTTCATCGCGCCTGCTCGATCCACCGGAGACACTCGCCGGACTTGACCTGCCGTGGCGTGCAGCGGATGACGCGGTAGCCCGCGACGGCTGCGAGGCTCGCCTTTTCGCAGTCGTTCTCCATCCCGGTCCCGGTGGAATGACGACCGCCGACGAATGCTCCGCCGTCCACTTCCACGAGCAGGCCCTTGCGGGCATCATCGGAATCGGCCCAGCGGCCGCGGACGTAGAAATCTGCGCGGAACCGTCGCGGTGGAGCAAACCGGTACTCCCTCGAGTGTGGGATGTCCGCCGCGCGGAGCTGCCACGCCAGCATGTCCTCGGCCTCGCTCATCGGGAGCGCCAGCCATAGGCTGCGAGTACGTCGGTGACGCCCTGGAGGAGCTGGGCCTCGGTCATCGGTTCGCCAGTTCGAGCAGGACGTCGGCGTGGCACGGCTGGTCGAGCGGGCACCAGCAGACGAGGTCGTGGCCATGGAGCGGCATCAGGTCATCGTCAAAGTCCCGCCGGAACATGACCGTGGCCCAGTAGCTAGCGCGCTCCGCGTTGACGAACGTGCCGATGGTGACGCGAGAGCCGTCGTCTTTGGTAGTCCATACCCCGTACGGTGTCTCGCGGTCCCATGCCGTCCGGTGTTCTGGCAACACCTCCCACGGGTTGCCCCATCGGCTCGGCCGGCCGACGTAGATCGCGCCCTCGGGCATCCGCCAGCCCTTCGTCCGTCGTCGCTGAATGCGGCGCGGCCCATCGGGTGACGACGTGGGAGCGGTCGGCACGGGGTGGGTCACCACGCACCGCGCTTTCGTTCGACGGTGACGATGGTGTCGTTGTGCCACCCGCCATGGGCCACAAGCAGGATTTCCGTGATGTCGAAGCCGCGGTCGATGCCGATGCCGCCGCTGTTCCAGCCGCATGAGATGACGGTCGCGCCGGGCCGAGTCACACGGCCGATTTCGTCCTTGCAACGCGCCCAGAATGCCGCCTGCGTCGTCTCCTTCGTGACCGCCAGACCGAAACTCCGATAGACCTCGACGATCTGGCCGGGGCTATAGGGTGGGTCGAACAACACGCCGTCTGCCGAGGCGGAGGGCTGCGCGCGGAGAAAGTCGAGCGCGTCGAGGTGGTGCGTTGTCGGCATCGCCGGATTGAGGTCGTTGGTCAGGGTGCCGATGACGTGCAGGCCGGCGAACGGATTGAGCCAGTTCCCATCGTTGAGATAGCGGCCGATGAGCCGCGCGATCGGCGGGATGGTGAATGTCCACCGGTTCGGCATGGCCCACTCGCGGGACATGCGGCACTCCACGTCCGCCTCTGCGAACGGGCGCAGTGCGTTCATCGCGGCGCCACGGCTGTTCTCGGAGACTGGCGGGTCATGCTGGCCTCTGTCGTGCGATGAGACGTTGCGTTTCCTCGAAGGCGGCGCGGTTGCGCCTGGACTGCTCCTCTTCGGCAGCCTGCTGTGCGGCAGCTTTGGGATCGGCGACGACGGACCCGGAGAGCGGATACAGCGTGTTGTGGGCACTGAACACGAGCTGCGCGATGTCGGGCCGCTCGGTGCGATCGGCCACCATCGCGGCGATGACGCGCTTCGCGCCCTGATCCCGGACATCGGGGCCGAGCGTCTCATGGACCTTGGAGCCCGGACCGAACCCGTATGGCCTCCCGGTGCGCTTCTCCAGGTAGTCGACGACTTCGGTGAAGTCCGCGCGCGCGTCGGCTTGGCTTGGCTCGTCTCTACTCGTCTCGTCTCGTCTTAGGCCCGTAGTGCCGGGGCCGTTTGGGTCCCGGTTGGGGACCAGTTGGGGACCAGACGGGGGCCGAGTGGCGGCTTCCTTCCGACGGGTGCGCTCCGCATCGAGTCCGTGGATGCGGTAGCGCGCTCCGCCCCGCTGGTCGAAGTCCACAAGCCCCGCGAGGCTGAGGATCATCAGCGCCTTGCGGTTCACGTTGGCCGGGACGTGGGCACTGGCGGGCCATGCCTGGTCGGCTACCAGCAGCAGGCGCAGCCACGTCGCGAGAGCGCGGTCGTCGTCGTAGACGTTCGCGAACTTCTCGTCGTCGATGATCGACCAGTAGACCCGGGAGTAGGCGGCTCGCTCGCTCATGCGAGCACCGACTGGCGTACAGTCATTGGACGGCTCCGATATGGGTTTGGCTAGCACCATCCATTGTCGGAGCCGTAGCTGTGATTCCGTCACCAACTTGCGCTCGGGTTGTCCACGATTGAGCACGGACTGTGGAGAACGTGCGTTCGGTTTGAACCCCGAACCAACGGGCGTCGCGGTCGTTGTCGAGGGCGTACTGCGTTCGGTGACCCTGGCGATCGCGGTCCGGCGCGTGACCGGCGAAGCGGGCGCAACGCTCCCCCGCAATCGGCATCACGGCACCACATCGCGGACGGCTTCCCCACCTCGAATGCCCGCGCGTGAACTCGTTCTCCTCGACATCGGGTCGGGTGACGGGTCCGACCGGCTTGCCCTCCATCTAGGTCTCCCGCTCGGATGAGGCAGCCGGGGTGGCTGGGGAGGCGAGACGGGCGTACTCGGCAGCGAGCATCTGGCAATCGCCCATGCCCATCGTGTGCGTTCCGCCGCAGCCGCCACACCAGTTCGTCTGGAAGATTTCGTGCAGCCGCTCCACGTCCAGCCCGCCATCCCGCTCGGGGGTCGGCTGCTCGGATGAGGTGGCGGCGAGGAGGGCGATGTTGTCGCCGACTTGCTTGCGAACGCGCTCCTCGGTGAGTTCGTTGGGCGCCCAGAGCCACAGGTCCAGCATGAGGTTCGTGGGCTCCAGCGCCGCTTCCAGCGCCCGGACCCGCGCCTGCGCCGGCACGACGGCTTCGGCGACCGCCTCACGTCGCACGGCATCGAGATATGTGATCGCCTCGTCCTCGTCCATGGGCCAGAGCTGGTGGCCGTCGTTCTCTGCCGCGAACTCGTCTGGGTCCCAGACCATCAGGTGCCACACGGTGTCGGCATCGCCGGCTTCGGGCCACGGAAGATCGAGCCCGTCGAGCCGTCCGGCTTCGGTTCCCGGCTCTCCTGTCGGGCCTGAGACGGCATGACCGAAGATGTCGCGCCCCGGCTCGCGCTCGCCCGGCACGAGGTGTCCGTGTTGCTCCATGAGGCGCAGGTACTCGGCCCGATCGCCTTTGGCCTGCTCCCACAACTCGAACGGCGACGGGGAGCCTGTCGGGCCTGAGACGTGGTCGGTCATCGGGTGGGCTCCGGGCTGCTGTACTTCTCCACTTCCGCTTCGAGACCGCCGTACTCGATGTCGTCGAAGGTCACATCGCCGTTCTCGAAACCCTCAATGGCGAGACGTTTCGCCTCCTCGCGCGTCTCGGCGGTGACGGTCGCGTTGCACGAGAACGTGCCCCACACCGTGACGCCCCAGTCGCTCACGGTCGCTCCGTCCCTTCCGGCGTGGCTGCGGCGTCACGGATGGCGGCGAGCATCTCCGCGAGCGTGTCGGAGTCGGCGGCGAGCCGAAGAACTACGTCGGCCGGTACCTGAACGTAGCGGTGGTTCGGCCGGCTTTCGTTGGCCTTCGCGCGCAGGGTGGCGTTCGTCCAGCGGTCGTGATTGACCCGCGGCTTGCGCCTTGGCTCGGGCGCACCCTGGACTGCGCACGCCTCGCAGCCCGCGACGAACCCGCGATAGAGAGCGTGGGAATGGGCGATCATGACCCCGTCTCCGTGTCAGCGAGACCTCGCCGCGAAGCTCGCGCCCACGGCGCTGGTGCTCCGCATGGACATTGCAGCCGCTCCGTCTCGCGCAGGGCTGCGACGATGTCCGGGAGGGCGTTGACGGCCGCGACGAGGACGCAACCCGGCGTGTGGGTTTCCTCGTCGTCCACGAAGTTGCCGCAGACCGGGCAGGACGGGCGGCCGTTGTAGCGCGGTTGGTAGCCGCCGTCGCGCAACGACTCCAATGCCATTAGCAGCTGTTCCGCCAGCTCGCTCACTTCATCCCTCCAATGAGCCACAGCGCCCACACCGGCGCCGTAGAACAGCGCGGCATACAGAACGCCACCCAGGAGCCGTGCGGGCCACTCCGACCGTCTGGGACGGGCGTGGTAGCGGGAGGTCATGCCGCGGCCTCGATGGCCGAGAGGAGCTGGCGGCCGATCCATTCGGTGTAGGCTGGCGGGATGGCCTGCGCCATTTCGTCGCGCGTCATCCAGTCGATGCCGAGAGCGATACGACCTGACGATGCCGAGAAGTTGTGCCCCACCGCGGTGATGAAGTCCTGCGTTTCCAGTGTGTGGTACTGGCCCTTGGACGCGGGCATCGAGAAGGAGTGGTTGCACGCGAGCGGCGGGAAATAGAGGGGCGGATCGCACTCGAACAACCGATGCCGGTAGACGCGCAGTCCCTCGAACATCGTCCCGCACAGCACGAGAGCATTCGCCAGTGGTGCTCCGACGACGTTTTCCATGACCCATGGCAGGCCCGACGCCTGGAGTAGTTCGCGAGTCGGCTCAACGAGCATCGGATGTGCGCGTTTTCGCAGGGCCCGCGTGACGGAATACGCCTGGCACGGCGGGCTCGCGTGGATGGCGTCGAACCCGTCGAGCGGATAGGTCAGCGCGTCGGCCTGGTGGAACTCGAACGGGTAGTGAGGCTGCGGCGCGATGTCCACCCCCACCACGTCGAAGCCCGCCCAGTGGTAGCCCATCGCCGCTCCGCCAGCGCCGCAGAACAGGTCGAGCAATCGGGGTGTGGTCACGGCCGTCCCACCCCCTCGAACCGCGGCTCGGCGTGGGCGAGGTACTGGCGGAAGGCGGCCCTCATTTCCGCGGACGGCGGCCGGTTGTTCAGCATCCCGCACAGGGCGACCATGTGGCCGAGGTCCGACGTCGCCCGCTTGCCGGCCATCCCATAGCCCTCGTGAACGTGCTCGATCGTGAGAACGTCCACCGCGAACGGTGCGTGGGGCACGCCGAACCGCGTCCGGCACACGTGGTCGAAGCCGAGCTTGGCTGCCACGCACTCGCGGTCCCGGCGCATCACCGCAGCGTGCATCTCCGGTGTCACCGGGTCGGCCTGCGCGTGGCGCTTCGGGGCGTGGACCAGGGGCGCACGGCGGATCACCGGGGTTGAACCTCAGCCCACAGGGCCGCCCGCTCGTCGTCGGAGAGGTCGGTGACCTTCCAGCGGTTCGCGCCGAACATGCTCTTGGCGGACAACGTGAGTCGGGCCTTGGGGATGCCGGCGTCCTCGGCAGCCTGGAACAGCTCGCCCGTCGTCATGCCGGTCGTCGAGCCGATGTGCGGCGATGCGTCGTCGAGCGGATCCATGTCGTCGGCGAACACCTGCCGCGCGGCGTCGTTGAACTGCGCGTGCAGAGCGTCCAGGTCGGCCTGTGACGGCGCCTGAGGCACGGAGACGGGCGCAGCGATCGCCAGTGGCCGAGGACGCAGGATCTCGCCCGTCTCGGGGTCGACGTCGGTCCGCTGCGCCATGGGGATCGACTGGACCTCGGACTCATCGAGGAAGCCGAGCCCGGACAGGCTGAGGGTCAGCCGGCGCTTCGCCTTCGTCTCGGCCTTCATGTAGGCGTTGGCGAGCGCCTCGCCTTTCAGGCTCGCCACGGGAACCGCTCCGGTCGCCGAGTCGGTCCGGCCCGTCTTGGTGGTGCCGGACGCGGTGACCACGTACACGTCGCCGATGAGGGTTGGGACGAGGCTCGTGACGGAGATCCCGTGGACGAGACGAAGCTGATCCGTCCCGCCCCGGTTGCAGTACAGGACGAGCTTGCCGTTGAGGGTCAGGTAGTCGAACGGCTTCGTCAGCGGGTTGAGCCCGGCCGACTCGCACACCTGCCGGTAGTAGACGACCCGCTGCTCCGGGTTCAGGCGCGACAGGTCGCCACCGATGACGACCTGCTCGATCAGTTCCGCCCCGTCACGCAGGGCGACGGCGTTGCTACGCTGCATCGGAGACCTCTCCCTGGACCGCGATCAGGCAGGGGCCACCGTTCGCCGGTGAGTACGAACAGGTCCCGCACAGCCCGAGCGACTTCGGTCCGCTCGTCATCGAGAAGTTGATGGGGTTGTCCTGGCCACGGTTCAGCAGCTCATCGGCTGCCTTCGCGCGGACGTAGGCGCGGGCCACTTCGCGGGTCCGCCGGCGCATCTCGTCCGTGACCGGCGTCTCGAGGACCTGCCAGTACGGCTTGCTGGTCCGGCACCACGTCCAGTAGCCGACGCGCGGGCACGGCTCGCCGGACTCGGCCTCACTGAGCAGGGCGTACAGCCCGAGCTCGACGGAGGTCGCCGCGGCATCGGCAGGTTTCGCGCGAGCCGACGACTTCACGTCGAAGATCGACCCGTCCGCAAGCCGAACGTCCGGATGACCCTCGGTCTCGCCGATCCCGTCGAGGGCTTCGTGGAGCGACAGTTGCAGCCCGCACAGGGCGAAGTCGAAGTGGGGCAGCACGTCCCGCAGGAACGCGGATGCGGCGCGGTCCACCTCGGCGATGTCGACGTCCACGCCATCGCGGGCGATGACTTCCTCGGCGGCTTCGAGGGGATGCGCGTCAGCGGCCGGGAGCCCGGCCCGGACGGCGGTCAGGATCTGCTCGATCGCCGCGTCGAGCGCGGAGCCGAAGGTGATCTTCTCCATCGGCATCAGCGGTCGGCGGTCGTGGATGTCGAACCAGGAGCGCGAGGCGCACATGTCGAACCCGACCAGCGTCGACTTCGACAGGCCCGTGCGCCTGGACAGGTCGGGGCGCTGGACGAGGGTCACGCCGGCCACTGCCCGTCCGAGGCGATCAGTCGGTACTCGTGGATCTGGTCCGATGAGTGGACGTAGTGACCGCGCTCCCACTCGATGCGGAAGCCGTCGTGGGTGCAGATGACGGTGTTCTCGTCCTGCCCCTCCGGGCGGAGCATCCGGCACCGGGCGAGCGCGTCGAGCGCCATCTGCGCTTCCCGCTGCGTCGGGGCCTTTCGGTTCAGGGTTTCGAGCATGTAACCTTCGCCTCGTCCTTTCGGGGATTTGGCCGCCAGCGGAGTTCCAAGTCGCGCTGGCGGCCTTTCGTTGCCTCAGACCGCCTTCGCGGTCCTCGCCGGCGTCGATCGACGCTTGCGTCCGGGAGCGTTCGCACGTCCGGCGCCGGTGGGGAAGAACGAACGAGTACCGGTCGCTCGCTCTTCCCTATCGAGGTCGGATGTGGAGACAGTCGGAATGCCTGCCGCGCTCTTCGTCGATGCAGCGAGCCCGGGCACGGCAGGCGGGATGGGGCGGGTTCGGAGCTCGGGATGCAGTCGAACCGCGTTCATGCAGAGCAGCACGCCCAGCGGGCGATCGGTCACCGGGTCGATCACCTCGCGGACGCCGACGCCACCACATCCCTCGGAGCACATACCGGGCTTCATGCGGCGTGCTGGGTGCGCGTCTCGAAGAACCCGTCGAGCTCCGGGTAGTCCGCCATGACGCGGCGGGCGATGAACGCGCGGTAGTTGTTGTTCACCTTGAACCCGTCCACGTCAGGGCCGGCGGCGACGTTCCAGTCGAAGCGGATGGACTCCCAGATGGCCGCGATGCCGTAGTGCTGCCAGCCGAGGGAATGCAGGCGCCGAGCCCGGTAGACGACCTCGTGGTAGACGCTCCGGCCATAGTTGGTGGCCAGCCACGCCTCGAACTGCTCGGTCAGCGTCACGGGGAACGCGGAGCCACGGCGAGCGGCGACGTCCCAGATCGTCGGCCCGGTCACCCGACCGACTCCTGAGCCGTGCCGGTGATGAGGTCCAGGTGCCCGAGCAGCCCGCGCCCGTCAGTCCGGCGGCGTCCACCGAGGTTGGAGAACCGCCGATCGCCCGGAAAGATGCGCCGGTCGCGGGCGACGATGTAGACCCGGTGGTGCGTGTCGAGCGCGTGACCGAAGGCAGCGTCAACGTCCGAGGTGCCGTACGGCAGACGCGACGGGATGACGAGCTCGCGGCGCTGTTCGGCCGTCCGGCACTCGTCGCAGCCGTACAGGATGTCGCTCATGCCACGGCCTCCGCAGGCTCGGCCATCCCGGCCACGACCTTCGCCTCATTGCGGGTCGCGTCCGCGACGGACACGCGCGGGTTCTTCAGCGGGGCCATCACGCCACCGCCGCCGGCCGCTGGCCCGGGAAGCGACGCTCGATGCCGAGGCGAGCCATCCAGCGCATGACGCTCACCTCGCTGACGCCGAGTTCGGTCGCGATGTCGGCGAGCGTTCGCGTGGCGTACTGCTCTTCGAGGAAGTCGCGCAGGGGACGACCGAGACGCCCTTCGACGCGCCTCATGGGCTCCGTGAGTTCGATGCTGCGAACCGCGTTCATGCCGTCACGATAGCAAAAGTGACGGAAAGACGTCAAGAGGGAAGTTGTGCAGTCGTGTTAGGCGTCAGGACGGCCGGAGTGCTATGGCACGGCCAAACGCCGCGCCGTACCGTCGCTCTGGCGATGGAGGACGCCGAGGACGACTACAGGCATCGCTTCGCCATGCAGTTGATCTACCTGCGCGGTCGCGCGGGCATCAGCTCCCAAGCCAAACTCGCGGAGCTGCTGAACGTCAGCGAAAGCAAGGTCCAGCGTTGGGAAATCGGGAAGGGCCTGCCCGACGCCTACGAATTGACCAGGCTGTGCTCGCCGGATGTCCTCAACTGCACGATCGAGGAACTGGCGTTTCCGGACAAGATGAGTCCTCGCGAAGAAGAGATGACGCGCCGCGTGAACCGCGGGCTGCGGCGCGGTCTAGGCGGGCGAACCGGCGGCGGGCGCGGCGGACGGCGGCGGCCACCTCGCGCTCCAGAGCAGCCATGATCTCGCCCTCAGTGAGGAACCGCGTGGGCACGGGCTACCCCCTTCGGGAGCCCATTACCGACCCGCTCCCGCTGGGTCGGCCGACGCGGTGAGTGCGCCTGAGCACGCTAGGATCAGGGGCAGCGATGACAGCTAGATTGGCACGGCTCATTGCGGTGTCGGCGTTCTGCGTGTTCGTCTCGGCCTGCTCGTCCGCGACCGCTCCGACGCCCGAGATCGTCTACGTGACTGCACCCCCGGCAACACCAGCGGCGACACCCGCCGGGACCACGATGCACGCCCTCATGCTCACGTTGTCGCTGCACCGCTCCGGCAATGAGGCGACGTGGAGCTACGTCACCGGTCTGAGCGGACCGTGCCAGGGCATCCGCGACTTCGCGGACATCGCGCCGGGAACGACCGTCACCGTGACGGACCAAGCGGGCACGATCATCGGCTCGGGCAACCTGGCGTTCGATGCGGTGACAAACGACGGTGCGTGCGAACTCGCCGACACGCTTGCGCTCCCGGATGCCACCTTCTACTCGATCGCCATCGCCAAGCGCAGCGCGACCACGATTGCCGCCAGCGACCTTGCTGCGCAGGGCTGGCACGTCGACCTGTCGCTCGGAGGCTGACCGATGTCCGACATCCTCATCGCCGTGACGGCCACGCTGGCTGGCATCCTCACGCTGACTCTGCTGGCGCCGCTCCTGGCGGTCATCGGCATCTGCGTCATGGCGAAGGGCGCATTCGATGTTCTGGCCGATCGCTGACCCCTCCATGATCTAGGGCGCAAGCCGACGGTGTACCGGACCGTCCCACCAATCGCTTCCCCGACAGGGGAGGAAGGGACCCATCCGATGCCGTTCGGTCACGGCCACATCCCGTTCGACTTCTGGAGCTGGCTGCTCCTGCTGCTCGGTTTCCCGGTCGCGATCCCGCTCTGAGATTGCCCGGAAAATGCCCGGGGAACGCCCGGACATGCGCGGGGCGATGTGCTACCGGATCGCCGCGAGCATCTGGCGCATCAGCCGTCCTCGCCGGCTCGACAGGCTGAACCGGATGCGGCCCATGTCGACGCGGACGTGCCACGATCCCTCGTTGTCGCGGTACGGGACCACCACGCCCGCGTCGGCGTGCAACTGGCAGATGGACAGCCCGCAGGGCAGTCCCACGTCACCACGGCCGGGACAGCGGACGACGGCGCACGTCATGAGTCGGTGATCGAGTCGAGCGCGCCGAGCAGGAGCCGGATGATCCCGTCGGTCTGACGGGTCAGGGCTGCCACCTGTGCGATCGCCTGACCCTGCGTGGGACTCGCGATACCGAGGTATGTGGCGTTGTTCGCCAGGGCGAACGCGGCGCGCGATCGGAGCGTCGCCGCGTTCGCCTGCTGCGCGATCACCGGGTTCGGGCCCGGATCCGGAAGGGCTGCCACTTGCTGTGCGGTCGCGTCGGGCAGGTAGTCGACGCTGGCCCACGTCTCGCGGATCACGAGGTAGGCCGCGAAGGTCGGCGCCTGCCCGGCGTAGCGCGGCGGGATCGCAGGAGCAGTTGCTTCGACGCCCAAGGAGGCCGCGAACGCGCCGACGTCGCCCGGGGGGAAGGGATAGACGAGCAGCTTCATGCCGCGAGCTCCAGCACCAGGCCCGCGCTGCCGTTGGAGCCTGCGACACCGGAACCGATCTTGGCGGCGCCGGAGCCGAGCGCGGCAGTGATCGTGCCCGGTCCGGTCAGCGAGTCGTAGATCAGGATCACGAGTCCACCCCCCCCGCCGCCACCACCACCGGCGCTGCCGGAGCCGGTCCCCGCGGAGCCGTTACCACCGTTGGCCCGGATGACTCCTGAGCCGTTGGCGATGACCTTGGCGCAGATCAGGATCACACCGCCGCCGCCGCCGCCAGAGCCCGACTGCGTGCCCGAGGCATACGCTCCGCCGCCACCGCCGGTGCCTCCACCGTAGAGTCCGACCGCCGCGCCGGAACCATTGATGAACAACGCCAGCGCAGCTTCGATGCCGGCGCGCGGAGTTCCGACCAAGGCCGTCGGAGCGTTGAGCGTGCCGGCGCCACCGCCAGCGTGTGTTCCGTCGCCACCGCCCGCCCCGCCCGCCCCGCCCATGGCGTTGTTGAGAACCGTGCCGCCGGCGCCTGCGCCGACAGAACTGGTGCCAGCCCCGCCATTGGTGCCTCCCCCGAGGCGCCCGGCCGCCGCGCCGGCGCCCGCCACCTTGGAGCCGCCAGCCCCACCCGAGTTGTCGATCGTGCCGTTGTTCGTGATCGTGCCTGAGCAGTAGATCGCGAAGCCCGCCGTCGTCAGGACGATGCCGTTATTGATCGTGAGTGACGAGTAGTACATGTCGCGGCTGAGCGTTGTGTTGACGCTGATCGTGACCGACCCGTCCGATCCGTCACCGTACAGCCAGTGCGCCCCGCCACCCGCCGGGTGAAAGTGCGTTCCCCGCGATGGCGCGTCGCCGGAGTTCCCCGGACCGCCAGAGCCACTGTTCGCCGCGGGTGTCCCGGAGTAGGTGACGAGCTCGTGACCGTGTGCGGCCCGGGCGATCGTGCCGGCGGTTGCCGGAGATGGAGCGGCGTCGATGGAGACGTTCGCGCCTGAGGGTCCGTCGGTCGTGGAGACGTAGTGCTGGTGCGCCACCCCCGCTGCGACGGAGGCGACGTTGTTCCCGACGGCGACGGCGGTCGAGTCCACGACGACCTGCGTCAGCTCGTCGTCGAGGTCGACGATCCCGGGCGCGATGGGATACCAGCCGGCCGGGATGGAGCCGGTGGCGGCGGAGTAGATGAACTCCATCGTCTGGTTCGGGGCGATGATGGCGCCGAAGTCGCCCGAGCTGATGTAGCCCTCCAGCGGGAAATAGAACAGGTTCCCTGTCTCGCTGGCCGCCGAGAACTGCGTGAGCAGGATGTCGTAGGCGCTGACGTTCTCGATCAGGAGTCGCTGTCCGTCGGACCCTGCGACGAGTCCGGTCACAGTGCAGGACGCGCCCTGGTTCATGCGGATGCGCGTCAGGGTCGTGATGTTGGCCGGGCTCAGGTCGTTGAACGTCCCGGAGGCGAGGGTGATGTCGATCACGCCTGCCGTGAGGGCTCCCTGCGGGTTGGCCGAGTAGGCAGGCAGCGAGCCGTCGGAGGAGAACGTGAACTGCGGCTCGCCGTGGAACATGACGGGGTTGGGCGAGCCGCCATCGGTGACGGTGAACTGCCAGTGGACGCGCCAGCGGCGTTGCAGGACGGCCCATTGCGTCGGGTCCGACTGGAACTCCGTGGCGACGATGGACACGCTCTGACCGACCGCCATCGTGGTCCAGTCGAGGGGCGGCGAGACCGCCGTGATGAGGCCCGAGGCGTCGTCGTAGATCTCGAGGGTCGCCGTGCAGCTCGCGAAGTGGGTCGGGTCATCGCCCGCTCCGCGGGACAGGACCACGCCTGCCACGAGCCAGTTGAGCGTCGTCCCGGGCACCGACACGGCGGGCACGAGCTGGATCTGCGAGGTCTGTTCGAGGAAGACTTCGGCGTCGACGTTGCCGTTCCACGCGGACGCGATCAGGGCAAGGACGCTCGACTCGCCCTGCCCGCGGGCGAGGTACTGCGCGACGAGCGTCGGAGCGGTGGGGCTCGCGACACGCAGGCGTCCCTGCCAGCCGGTCCCAGCGGACACGGTGGACCCGTCGACCAGGGTGAAGCCCGAGGTCGCCGCCTGGAACGTGTTCGAGATGATCGCGTCAGGCACGCACGAACTCCTCGGTGTCGTACTGGCTGTCCCACCGGGCTGCGCCCTTGCCGATCGTGTCCTGCTGCGAGAGCAGGAGCAGCGGCAGCCCAGAGATGGCCTGGCGGGCGAATGTCCACGCCACAACGTCCATCGGGTTGCTGGCGAGGATCACCGACCAGTCGTTCGTCCGGGTGATCTGCGGCCGCAGCTTCGAGGATCCGTATCGGGCGATCTGGTAGTTGCAGAGGTCCTGCGCGTCGGTGCAGGACCCGGCGGGACCGTTGGTGACATCGGTCGCCCCGACGTCGACCTCGCGCGGTGCTCCAGCGGTGCGCGACAGGATCGTCGACGACGCCTGCGCCATCACCCCGACCTTCAGCGGCACCACCACTCCCGTCCCGGGCGTGATCGAGTTCGGGTTGTACTGCGCGACGGCGACCTGGTAGGTGACGTCCCGGTCGTTCTGGAGGTTCGTCACGGCCGCGAACGTCTCCGACCACGTCTGCGTGACGCCCTTCGTCACGAGCGTCTTTCGCGCGACGGAGGTGTATTTGTAATACGGCCGGTTGCGCAGGTAGGCGATGTAGTGCGCGCCGAGGTTGTCCTGGTTCAGCGTGTTGAGCGTGTCGATCGCCGACGGTCCGACGTCGCTCGTGGAGCCCGACGAGGTGCTGTACGGCGGCAGCAGGTCCGTCTCGTTCGTGTCGACCCCGCTGATCTCGGGCGGGATGTAGGGCTGCACGATCGTGCCGATCGTCAGCGAGACGTCGTCGAGCGAGATCGTCACCGCAGACGCCGAGGTGACCATCGCGAACAGGACGAGGTTCGAGCCCGCCAACTGCCCGGTGTAGGTCGTGAAGTCGGTCCGCGCCGGGGTGAACTTCACGTAGAACCGCTGCGGCGTTGTGGACAGCGTGTAGGTGGCGGACGTCCCATCCACCGATGCCACGCCCCACGGGTTCGCGATCCCGAACGCGATGGACGGCGTCCCGGTGCTCGCGGTGGCAGTGACGAGCATCGTGATCGTCTTCGCGTTCACGGGCTGCATGAACGACACGAGATGGACGCCGGAGCCTGCCGTCGCGTAGGTCGTGAACTGCGTACAGTGGGAGTGGCTGCTGATGCCCGTGGTTGACGAGACGATGGTGTTCACCTCGTCGAGCGTCTGCGGCGAGGTGATCCCGGTCCGGGCATAGGCCAGGAGCGCGCCCGGGTTCACCATGACCCCGGAGAACGTGATCTGGCCCGGGTACGATCCGACCACGGCAGAGTTCGATGCGCTCGCCCGCACGACGAACGACACGTCCGTCCGGTCGGCCACAGGGACAAACGTGATCGTCAGCCGCTGGCCCGGGTTGCCCACCGGTCCCGTGACCACGCTGAACGCGACATCCCCGCCCGCGGGTGACGCGAGCGCCACCTTGTACGTCGACGCGAGATAGCCGTCGATCTGGCTCGCCCACATCGAGCCCGTGTAGGTGTGGCCTGCCCGGAACGTCCCGGTGATCGTGAAGATCGCGGAGTTCCCGTACGCCCCCGACGCGAGCGTGAAACCCGTCCCGAAGTTGTTCGAGAGCCGTGTCTGCGTCCCGCCCTGCGCCGGGTTGTAGCCGTTGCTGATCCGGTTGAGGGTGCCGCCCGACTTGCCCTTGATCTCGGTCGTGATGACCGCCCAGTGCGCCGATGCCGAGAGCAGGGCGGACGTGGCGAGGACCGGGAAGTCGGCCCACTGCGTCTGCATCGAACCGGCCGGCGCCAACCCGGAGATCCGGTTCATGGCCGCGTACGGGGCGACCGCCGTGATCGTGACCCCGACATCCGCGCAGACGACCGCGTCCATCATGTGCGCCGGGCTGGCAGCCGATCCGGCGGTGGCAGCCGGGGTGATGCCGGTGCCGGTGGTCATCACCGCCGTCCCGACCGCGGCAGATCCGGCGGTCCCTCCCGTCGGGACGCCGGCGTACGCCTTCAGGATGTAGCCGAGCCCGGTATTGGCTGACCCGGCGACGGTGATCGTCAGGGCTCCTGTGGATGCCCCCGAAGTGACGAGCGCCCGGAACCGCGTGAGCCGCCGGGTCGTGCCGGAGAACTGGCCCGTGGCATGGCTCGTCCACGTCAACCCACCGCCCGACACGGTGACGGTGTTGGCGCTCGTGGCGTGGGAGTTCTCCACGTCGAGGATGTACAGGACGTTGTTCGAGTAGATCGTCGAGGGGACCGTGTAGCTCTGGGTGTCCGTGTCCGACCAGCCCGAGCCGAGGTAGGACGGGCTCGCCGCGTTGTTGCCGAAGTACGGCCCTGCCAGCGTTGTCCAGCCGGTCGTCGCCGAGACGCCTTCGGGGTTCGTGCAGCGGTTGCCCCAGCCCTGGCTGAAGATCGGGACCGCCTCGATCGACTGTCCCGGAGCTGCGTAGTTGCGCAGCCTGCCGGTCGGGGTGGCGAAGTCCACGTAGGCGGGCGGCAGGACGTAGCCCTCGGAGATCATCACCTCGTCGATGTAGATCCCGTTCGCCGGGTCGCCGCTGGTCGAGAGGAACTGGATCGAGCCCGCGTTCTGGGAGCCGGTGTTGAACCACAGCATCGAGTACCGCTGGTACGTGGTCGTCAACGCAGCGGCCGATCCCGACCCGGTGACGATCTGCCCGTAGCCCGCCGGCTGGAGGAAGATGTCGCCGAACTGCGCGGTCAGCGAATCGGCCGCGGAGACGATGCGAGCCCGGAACGAGAGCTGGTACGGCCGTCCGACCACCATCTGCGCCTGGAGGAACGGCGGCATCATGTAGGCCGCGCCCTGCGGTCCGGCGAGCTTGAACGACGCGGTCCCGGAATACGGGGCGGACGTGGATCGGCTCCACGACGCCGAGGTGAGCCAGCCCGACGTATCCGTCTCGGCGGAGCCGTTGATGCACAGGTTCTCCGCGCCTCCGGCAGTCTGCTGCACCCGCCGGATGGCCGCGTCGAGCAGGGCGTAGCGGAGCGAGTAGTGCGTCCCGCCCCCGGTGATCGTGACGTCGACCGGCTGGTTCAGGTTCGCCAGGGCGTCATAGATGACGAGCGCGACCCGCTGGTCATCCGGGGTCGGGGTGGCGCGTTGGGCGTAGCCGTGGAACAGCGCGTAGTCGGTCGCCGAGTACGTGGCGAAGAGGTGGAACGGCAGCGCGTCCTGGAGCATCGGCCACGTCGGCGCTTCGATGTAGGCGTTCGCGGATGACCCGGCGTTCACCTGGAACTCGTCGAAGCCCACGACGGCCGAGGCGGCCGAGGTCGTGCGGATGAAGCACACGAGGTCCTTGCGGTCGGCCGTGACCGTCAGCGTGGCCGTGGGCGTGCCGTAGGAGCCGCTGATCGTCCCGCCTGACGAGGCGAGGTCGGATGGCGTGCCCATTGACGCGATGCCGACCTCGACGTGGGCGTTGCCGGAGATCGACTTCAGCTTCGCGGCGATGGTGATCGACTGGCCGCTCGCGACCGTGCATTCGATCGGGAACCAGACCATCGAGTTGATGGTCCCCGAGAGCGACACCTGCCCGGAGTACGTCCCGCCGCCCGAGGCCGGATCCTTCTTCCATGCGAGCGACGTTCCTGCTGCCCCGATCGAGGCGATCGCCGTGAGGTTCAGGTCGTGCAGCCCGAACTCCATCGACGGGTTGGGCGCGAGGTTGCGGTTCTGGGTCCAGAACTTGTCGGTGTTCGTCAGGGTCAGGTCGAGCTCGCCGACCTGCGTGTTGCTGCGGTCGAAGTTCATGCCCCGCGTGCGCTGGCCGTTCTCGATCCGGACC
Source organism: Mycobacteriales bacterium (assembly GCA_035501255.1). Taxonomy (GTDB): domain Bacteria; phylum Actinomycetota; class Actinomycetes; order JAFAQI01; family JAFAQI01; genus JAFAZI01. Next base: position 35,126 of record DATJWM010000191.1, read on the forward strand.
GACGCGAAGGAATCCATCGGCGCGCCGAACTCGCCCATGGCGAACGCGACGTAGAGCTGGGACGCCCGGACCGACGACCACTGGGTCGTGTCGTAGAACAGCTCGCCGAAGGTGGCGCTGCTGAACGAGCTGCCGGCGGAGTTCTGGCCGACGTACAGGGCCGTCGCAGTGCTGGTGCAGGTCTGGTTGCTGATCGAGCCCGTGACGTCGGTGTCGTCGATGTAGATGAAGATGGACGACCCGGACTTCGCCACCATCCAGAAGTGCGCGCTGGTGTCGAGCGTCGCCGTGGAGCTGACGATGTCGGCGGTGCCGAACTTCTCCAGGTGGATCTTGTTGTCCGTGCCGACGTAGATCCCGAACGCGCCGGTGCCCTTGCAGCACAGGTATTGCTTCGACCCTGTCGCGGCGAGCTTCACCACCCCGCCGACCGTGAAGGTGTCGCCTGCATCGAGGCTGTTGGCGTCGGGGACGCTCATGTAGCCGGTCGAGCCGTTGAACTTGACATCGGTCGACGTGTCCTCGAACAGCAAGCCCGTCTGCCCGAGCGAGAACCCGCCCGCGTAGGTGCCGTGGTTGCCGTTCAGCCGGTCGAACGCGATCGTCCCCGCGGCCTCGTTGAAGCGCCAGTAGCCGCCTGACGGCAGGAACGAGACGACCAGGTCCTCCCACGCCTTCTTCCGCACGAAGTTGGCCCGGCAGGTCATCGTCGGGGCCGGGAGCGTCACCTGCGGCTCCCGTAGCTGCTGATCGAGGTGTTCTGCTGGCGGAGCGCGCGGTTGATGGGTACGACGAGCGCGTTGGCGAGCTGCTGCATCGCCTGCCCGTACTGATCCACGACCAGCACGCCCGACGGCATCTGGACGCTGACCTGCACGACCGACGATCCGCCGCCGCCTGAGAGATATGCCTGCCGCTCGGACGGCGTCAGGACCATCTCGTCGTCGTGGAGGTAGGCGAAGCCTTCGTTGGTCCGGAACGCGCCCGATGCGTAGCTCGGCGACTTGTTCAGCTTGGCGAGCGCAGCGGCAGCCTCGTTGTAGGCGGCGACCGCGGCCACGTAGGCCGGGGAATGGGACTCGGCTTCCTCTTCGGTCGCGCCCGGATGCTGTGCCTGGTACGCGGCGATGGCAGCCTTCTCGGCGTCGAGCGCCATCTGCTCGGTCTGCTGGTAGAACCGCTTCGTCTCGATGTCGGCGAGCCCGATGCTGGCGTTCTTCGACGCCGCCAGCGCGGCCTCGTGCTGGTCGAACATCTGCTTTTCGAGGGCGTACCGGGCGTCGGCGTCGGCCTTCTGAGTCTGGTAGCGGTTGTCCTCGTCCGACTTCTGCTGGTCGTACTGGTTCTGCTCGTCCGTCTTCTCGGTGTTGTAGCGGGCGAGCTCGTCGGCCTTCTCCTTGTTGTACTGGTCGTCCTCGGCCTGCTGCTGGGCGTCGAGCTGCTTCGATGCGGCGGCGGCCTGTGCCTGCGCCTGCTGGTCCTCCTGCGCCTGCTGGGCCTTCAGGTTGTCGATGTTCAGTTGGGCCTGGAAGTTCTGGAGGGCCTCCGTGGCAGCCCGGATCTGGAGCGGGTCGCCGCCTGACTGCGCCGACTGGAGCGCCTCTTGCAGGTCCCGGAGCCGCTCTTGGTTCTCGGTGTTCGTCAGGGCGGCTTCCGCCGCGTTGACCGGTGCGGCGTCGGCGGCTTCCTTGTCGGCGAGCTGCTGGTTCAGCGCGTCGCGGGCCGCCTGGATCTGGGCATCTGCGGCCTGGTGGGCATCCTCGATCTGCTGGTCGCGCGCCTCGTGGCTCTCCTCGATCTGGGCTTCCGCCGTCGTGTGGGCCGCTTCGATGCGCTGGTCGTTCAGGTTGTGCTCGGCGTCGATCGCCGCGTCGGCCTTGGCCTGTGCGTCGTCGTAGTAGGCGTCGCCCGCGGCCTGCATGTCGGCGTAGGCGGCCTGCGTGTCCTTCTTCAGTTGCTCGGCGGCGGCATTGGCGGCGGACCGGCTCCCCTTCGGTGGCTTCTCGCCGTGGTACATGTTGTCGACGGACGGGAGATTGCCGGTGACCGAGGTGTTGCCGGTTCCGGTATCGCCGAGGTCCAGGTTCCCGCTTGCGGCGCCCTTGCCGCTGCCGGCCGGGAAGGTCAGGCCCTCACCGGACTGTGCGCCCTGGATCTGGTTGATGTACTCGTTGACGTCGATCGTGACGGTGGTCGGCAGCGCGTAGAGCGCCTGCGCCAAGTAGTCGGCCGAGGCAGTCGCATCGTCGAGCTTGCTGCCGACTGCCCCGATGCCGCCTTCGAGGTCGGTCAGGTCGGAACCCGTGGCGACGACATCCTGATCGAGGGTGTTCAGATGGCCGTCGATGATGCTGACCTGCGCATCGGTGTCGCGGGTCGTGTTGCCGAGGTCGGCCATCGAGCCTGTGAAGTCGACGTTGGCGTCCTTGCCGTGCTCGATGCTCGTCGTGGCGTCAACTACCGAGTCGTCGACGTTGTGCATCCCGTAGGCGACAAGGGCACCAATTCCGATGACGCCACCAAAGGCGGCAACGAACGGAAGGATTCCGGCGGTGGCAGCGGTGCCGGCAGCCGTGCCCAATCCGGCGACTTCTGGCGTCGCGGTCGCGGCTGCGTCGCCTGCGGCAGTCTCGCCCTCGGCTGCGGTGCCACCCGCAGGACCGACGGCAGTGAGGTTGGTTGCTGCGGCAGAGGCGGCGGCGCTCTCCGCAGTGATCTCGGGTGTGGCGGCCGTCGCAGCAGCGCCAGTCGCAGCGGTCCCGGCCGCGGCCGCGGTGCCGGATGTGCCGATGCCCAGCAGGTTCTTCGCGGCGTCGATCGCATCGCTGCCGAGATCATGGATCGCTCGGGTGACGAGGCCGAGGTCGCCGCCGATGTGGACGACCTCGCCGATGCTGGCCGCGGCATCGCCCCACGGGCCGCCGATCGCACGCCCGACGACGGCCAGTTCCGAGCCCGCCCGGCCGAACTCCCGGATCTTCGGTCCGTTGGCGTCGAGGGTCGCGCCGAAGCCACCGCCCGACGCCGATGCGGTATCAAGCGAGGTCGCGGCATCCTGCGCCGCGTTGCTGGTCGTTGCCAGTCCGGTGGAAGCCGCATTCGCGGCTGAACCGACGTCGACGAGATTTTCGGCAGCCGCCGAGCTCGCCGAACTCGTGTCTTCGAGTGCGTCGCCAGCATCATTCGCCGCACCCGTGAGCGTCTGGACGGATTCCGTCGCCGTGCCGGCGTCAGGCGTGACCTGGTCGACCAGCCGGAGGATGAAGTCGAGTTCGGAGCTGTCGACGGACATCAGTCGGCCCAGCCGGTCGGCTCAGGCTCGGGGCGGATCGTTCCCTCGGCGGCCTCGCGCATGACCGCGTAGATCACGTTCCGCCAGCGCATGACGCCCGACGGCGTGTCGAGATACTCGCGAACCTGCGTGTAGGTCCAGTCGCGGCGGACCATCAGCCACGCTTCCTGGAGCTGCGGCGGCCATTGAGGGTCGACGGTGATGAGGTCGTCGGCGAGCCGCTCCCCGATGGACCCCCACCAGCGTTTGGGTCCGGCGCCCCTTCGGCGAGCGCCCGACGGCAGCCCTGGATCAGTTCGTCGCCATCACGCTTGGAGAGTCGCCCGAGATCGTCGGGGAACGAGAGTTGCTCCTGCGTGCGGGGATCGCGGACGTTCTCCCAGCCGGACAGGCTGATCGCGAGTTCCTGCTGCCGCTGGAGGAAGGCGAAGTCCGCCGCCTCCTCGATGTCCGCCCGCGACAGGGTGATCTCGGGTTCCGGTCCGACCGGGATGCCCTCGGTCACGTCCCGTTCGCGGCGCCGGATCTCGCGCAGGCGTTCGAGGGATGCCGTGGGCTCCGCCATCGCCACGACGTGCGCCCGGCGGAAGTCGTCCTGCCAGCGCAGCTCGCGCCACGCCCACGCACGTCCGCCGCTGGTCAGGGGGATCAGGACGGTTGCCTGATCGGTCTGGGTCGCTTCCTGCACTGCACCTCTTTGCTTCCCGTCTCCGGGCCAACCGGCCGGCTGCGCGGGACTTCCGCGCCTCCGACCGGCCTCCGGCTCCTTTTGGTCTACGGCTGGAGCGCGATGTCGTTGAGCGTCGTGATCTTGATCTGCGAGCCGAGGGACGAGTCCTTCATGCCCTTGAACTCGACGTCGACCGCGATGAGGCCCTTGTCGGCGACCGGGGTCCACTTCGTGAGCTCGACGCCGACGTCGATCGTCGCCGAGTAGTTGCCGGCCCCGAGCGCGCTGCCGGTGGCGGCGATGCGGAGTCGCTGCGCCGTGGCACCGATCCACGACACCTTCTCCGTGTTGGCCGAGAAGTGGAGGCGCAGCTTGCCCGACACCTTCTGCGGACCAACCAGGGCCACCATGGACGGAGCGCCGGAGCCGCTCCAGACCTGCCGGGGATCGCCGCCGTTCTCGTACGTCAGCGAGCCCGAGATGACCCGCGACGCGAGCTCGGTGTTGCCGAACGCCGACCCGGTGCCGTTGAGGTAGGCCCGCGTGTCGATCGTGCGGATGTGGTGGACGGTGCGCGCGGAGAGCGCGGCCGTCTTGCTCTGGTCCACCACGACCATGCCGGCGTACGTGGCCTTGATGCCCCACAGGGCCTGCTTCTGGAAGTCGAACTCCAGCTTGGTCCCGGTGCAGCCGGCGAGCTGGTATTCCGACGGCCATGCCGGGGAGCCGACGCCGCCGATCTCGAACGTGATGCGCTTGGGATCGTCCGAGCTCGCGTTCGGTGCGCCGGCGTAGGTGTACGGCGGCTTGGTGCAGGTGCCGGAAGTCC
>DATJWM010000192.1:0-21465 GCA_035501255.1 Mycobacteriales bacterium
GACGGCTATGTGATCGGCCAGGACACCGCCAAGAAGACCCTCTCGGTCGCGGTCTACAACCACTACAAGCGGGTGCAGGCCGGCGGGATCGACAAGGAGCCGGTCGAGCTCCAGAAGTCCAACATCATGTTGCTCGGGCCGACCGGCTGCGGAAAGACGTTGCTCGCTCAGACTCTTGCGAAGATGCTCAACGTCCCATTCGCGATAGCCGACGCGACGGCGCTCACCGAGGCGGGGTACGTCGGTGAGGACGTCGAGAACATCCTGCTCAAGCTGATCCAGGCCGCCGACTACGACGTGAAGAAGGCCGAGACCGGGATCATCTATATCGACGAGATCGACAAGATCGCCCGCAAGAGCGAGAACCCGTCGATCACCCGGGACGTGTCCGGCGAGGGCGTGCAGCAGGCGCTGCTGAAGATCCTCGAGGGCACGACCGCGAGCGTTCCGCCGCAAGGCGGTCGCAAGCACCCGCATCAGGAGTTCATCCAGATCGACACGACCAACGTGTTGTTCATCGTCGGCGGAGCCTTCGCCGGGCTGGACAAGGTGATCGAAGGCCGGGTCGGCAAGAACGGCATGGGGTTCGGCTGGGAGCCGCGATCAATCGCCGACGTCGACACCTCCGACACGTTTAAGGACGTCATGCCGGAGGACCTGCTGAAGTACGGCATGATCCCCGAGTTCATCGGGCGGCTGCCGGTCATCACCAGCGTCCACAACCTCGATCGCGAGGCGCTGATCCGGATCCTCACCGAGCCGAAGAACGCTCTCGTGCGGCAATACAAGCGCCTATTCGAGCTCGACGGCGTCGAGCTCGAGTTCAGCAATGACGCGCTCGACGCGATCGCGGATCAGGCGATCAAGCGCGGCACCGGCGCGCGCGGTCTGCGGGCCATCCTCGAAGAGGTTCTGCTCTCGGTCATGTACGACGTGCCGTCGCGCAAGGACATCGCAAAGGTGATGATCACCGAGGGCGTCGTGCTCGAGCACGTCAACCCGACGCTCGTGCCGCGAGACGTACAGCCCGCCAAGCGCGAGCGCCGCGAGAAGTCCGCCTAACTTCACGATTGTCGCGCCTGCCGCAGCGGCGCGTACCAGGCACTCCTTGGCGCTGGTGACGGATCGTCGCCCGGTGTCCGGCGTAGCGCCAGTTGATGCGTTCGGCCCACGCTCCCGTCGCGGCGAGCCGATCACACCCGGGTTCGTCGAACCGATGCATGGAGGTGAACGCATCGAGAGGAGGGGGATCCGTGCCACGAATCGACCGCGGCCGCGTGATCACGCTCGTTGCGTTGCTGGCACTCGCCATCTTCTTTGTGTCCACCATCCCGGGGGTCCGGCCGACGCCGGGATATAACCTCCTGCTCGACGGGTTCCTCAACAACATCGTCTACGCGCTTGCCGCGGTGGTGTGCTTCGTGCGGGCCCGCAAGGCCACCACGTTCCGGCCGAGCTGGCACATCCTGGCGCTCGGCCTCGCTCTCTACGGGGCCGGCAACATCTATTGGACGATCGCGATCCGCCCGCTCAACCCTGAGCCGTTCCCTTCGATCGCTGACGCGCTGTTCCTGAGCTTCTATCCCTGCGCCTTCATTGCGCTCGTGCTGATGGTCCGCGAGCACTTTCACCGGTTCAGCCTGAGCCTGTTCCTCGACGGCATCGTTGGAGGGCTCGCCGCCGCTGCCGGTGCCGCCGCGGCGATCATCGGCCCGGTCCTGTCGACGACCAGCGGAAGCACGGCCGCCATCGTGACGACCACGGCATATCCGTTGCTCGACCTGGTATTGCTTCTCACGTTGGTCGTGACACTGTCGCTCTACCACTGGCGTCCACCGGTCGGCATGTGGATGTTGGCCGGCGGGCTGTTCATCTTCGTTGTCGCTGACGGTGTGTACGTCGTGCTGACCGCCCACAACAGCTACCAACCGGGTGGCCTCAACGACGCGCTGTGGGTGACGGCAACGGTCATCATGGGCCTTGCTCCTGGATGGCCTGACCGCCTGGCCGGTCTGCGTCTGACCGGATGGTCGCTGCTCGTGGTGCCGACGACGTCCACATTGGCGGCGGTGGCTCTGCTCGTCTACGGCAAGATTCATCCAGTCGCGGTTGCTCTCGCCGCCGCGACCATCGTGGTCGCGCTCGTCCGGCTCATGGTCACATTCGGTGAGGCAACCGTGCTCGCCGACAGTCATCAGCTCGCCCTGACCGACGACCTCACCGACCTCGGCAACAGGCGCGCGCTCTATGTCAGGTCGGAGCCAGTGCTCGCGGAGGCTGACGTCACCGCCTCGCTGCTTCTCCTCGACCTCGACCGGTTCAAGGAGATCAACGACAGCCTCGGCCATCATGCCGGCGACGAGCTTCTTCGCCTCGTCGCCCATCGACTGCGAGAGACGGTGCCGACCAACGGCTCACTGATGGTGCGGCTCGGCGGTGACGAGTTCGCGGTCTTCCTCAGTAACGCCGAACAGACGATTGCGGAACGCACCGCGATGGACATCCGTCAGGCACTGTCATCGCCATTCGTGCTCGAGGAAGTCAGCGTGCAGATGAATGGAAGCATCGGCGTCGCGGTCGCGCCCGACCACGGTCGCGACATGTCTTCCCTTCTGCGCCACGCCGACATCGCGATGTACCGCGCGAAGTCGCAGCGCAGCGGTCACAGTGTGTTCTCCCGCACCGGCGATGACCTCGACGGTCGTGACCGGCTGCAGCTCATCGATGACCTCCGAACCGCGATCCGCGACCGAGAGCTCACGATGCACTACCAGCCAAAGGTCGACGCAACGACGTTCCACGTGCTCAGCGTTGAGGCGCTTGTGAGATGGAACCATCCGACAAAAGGCATCCTCATGCCTGCCATCTTCCTGCCGCTCGTCGAGGACTCCGGCCTCATGCACGAGATGACCGTCGCCGTTCTTGAGCAGTCGCTCGACCAGGTTCAGAGGTGGGCACAGGAGGGACTTCGGCTTCCCGTCGCTGTCAATCTCTCCCCGTCTTCGCTCGTGGATATCGACCTGTCGAGCCGCGTGGAGCAGATGCTCCACGAACGCGGGCTGGACTCCTCGTTGCTAATCCTGGAGATCACCGAGGACGTCATCATGAGTGACCGCGAACGGGCGCGCCACATCCTTGAAGAGCTTCGCCGGATCGGCATCCAGGTCGCCGTTGACGACTTCGGTACGGGCTACTCCTCCCTTGCCTACCTGCGAGAGTTGCCGATCGATGAGTTGAAGTTGGATCGCTCGTTCATCGCGACCATGAACGCTGACGATCGATCACTCGCCATTGTCCAGTCGGCCATTGACCTGGCGCATTCTCTTGGCTTGCGCATGGTTGCCGAGGGCGTCGAGGACGAGCTGACCGCGCGTCAGCTCTGCGATGCCGGTTGTGACGAGGCTCAGGGCTTCTTCTTCAGCCGTGCGCTTCCGGTCGATGAGTTCGAGATGTGGATGAGCCGGCACGAAACCGAGCTCCAGGGCGCAAACCTCGGCGTGGGAGGGTAGATGGCGGTCCTCGGCCAGGGCGTCTCCATCGCTCCGGCGATCGAGATCAGCGTCGGCGTGGGGGTTGACGCCGTCGCCGCGATCGCTTCGCCGCTGTCCGAGCTGATCGCCACCATCCCCGGGTTGCCGGCCACCGCGCGGTGGCCGTGGATATCGGCCTCGGTGCTGAAGCCCGCGCCCCACGAGCACCCCTGGCTCGTGTCGCTCGCGGCCGGTTCCACGTTGGTCGCCGCGGCGGTCCTCCTCGACGATCTGTCCGGCTCGGTCGTGCGAACCAGCCTTGCGGGCACTGCCGAGAGCCACCGGGGCGCGTTGTTGGCGCGCGATGACTACGCCGGTTGCCGGCTGGGCGACGCGTTGGCGGCCTCCCTCATGACCGGTCTGCGGGAGTTCAGCATCGGCCCGGTCGTCCAGAGCCCAGCCCTTGCCGCGCTCGTTCGGGGTCTGCCGGTCGGCCTCGTCGTCGAGGACGTGTCCGTCCCGTTGGTGCGCACCGGCGTTGGACTGCCAACTGGGATCAGCCACGGCAGTGCGCGCTCGCTACGGAAGGCGCGTAACCGCATGGCGGCCGATGGGCTCGTTCCCGAGATCACCGTCAGCGCGGACGGCTCCGAGATCACCGGGAGCCTGCCGCTGCTGGAGAGCATCTCCCGCGAGCGGGACCATCAGGGTGGGCGGATGAGCCCGCTCGATGATCCCGCTCGCCGCCGGCTCTGGCAGCGTCGCGTGATCGCGCTCGCTGCCGAAGGCAGGCTGCGGATGGCGACGCTTCGACTCAACGGTGAACTTGCGGCCTACGTCCTGGGGATCGAGGACGGCAGGTCTTACCGAGTTCTCGAGGGTCGCTACGTCACGCGGTGGGCGAGATACTCCCCAGGTCGGGTGCTCGAAGCCGCCGTGCTGGATGCCGCGACGATTGCCGACTCGGTCGATGAGCTCGACTGGATGACCGGTGTGGCACCGGAGACCCTGCTGGCCGCGAACGACGTCGACCGGCTTGTCGTGGTGAGCGGCCGCACCTGAGGTGATTCGCCGGCGGGTTACATCGAGATCTCGACCGCGATCTCTGCTGTCTCGCTCGGTGTGAAGGTCAGGTCGGCGATCCGGCCCGCGGCCCGCAGGTCCTCGCTCGCCAGGGCGAGAACGTCCAACTGCTCCTTGGGTCCGCGGACCACGGCCTGGGACACGTCGGTCTTCATCGACACCTGTGCGGTCGACTTCGCGCCCCGGATCTGAGACAAGGCAACGCCGGTCACCCCGAGCAGGCCAGCCGGAGGCTCGGGACGGTTGGCGAGCGTGGTCTCGGGCAGTGTCGGCCAGGACGAACGGTGGACGGACCCCTCCTGCCACCACGACCAGACCTCTTCGGTGACGAAGGGCATGAACGGCGCGAACAGCCGAAGCAGCACGTGAAGGGCGGTGCCGAGCGCCGCCTTCGCCGAGGTGGCCGCCGCCTCGCCGCGGGCGCCGTACGCGCGCTCCTTCACGAGCTCGACGTAGTCGTCGCAGAAGGTCCAGAAGAACTCCTCCGTGACCTTCAGCGCCCGGGTGTAGTCGTAGCCGTCGAGGGCGGCCGTCGCCTGCTCGACCACGCGCCCGAGCTCGGCCAACAACGCCTGGTCGAGCTCGCAGTGGACGCCGGCGAGGTCTGGCGTGGCGCCGAGCCCAAAGGCGAACTTCGACGCGTTCAGAATCTTGATCGCGAGCCGACGCCCGACCTTCATCTGCGCCTCGTCGAACGGGGTATCGGTGCCGGGGCTGGCGGTTGCCGCCCGCCAGCGCACCGCGTCCGATCCGTAGCTTTCGAGGATCTCGGTCGGCACGACCACGTTGCCCTTCGACTTGCTCATCTTCTTGCGATCCGGGTCGACGACGAACCCGGATAGAGCGGCGTGGGCCCACGGCAACGAATCGTGCTCGAGGTGGCTGCGCACCACGGTGGAGAACAGCCAGGTGCGGATGATGTCGTGGCCTTGCGGGCGCAGATCCATCGGAAACACCCGGTGGAACAAGTCCTCGTCGCGGCCCCAGCCGCCGGCGATCTGGGGGGTCAGGGACGAGGTGGCCCAGGTGTCCATGACGTCCGGGTCGCCGATGAACCCACCCGGACGGCCGCGCTGAGCCTCGTCGTAGCCGGGAGCCGGCTCGCTCGACGGATCGACCGGCAAGGCGTCCGGGCTCGCCGTGAGGGGGTGGTCGTAGTCCGGCTGACCGTCTGCGTCGAGGGCGTACCAGATCGGGAACGGTACGCCGAAAAAGCGTTGCCGGCTCACCAGCCAGTCACCGGTCAGCCCCTCGACCCAGTTGTCGTAGCGCGTCGCCATGTACGGCGGATGCCAGACGAGCTCCCGCCCGCGTTCCAGCAGCGCGGCGCGCAGGTCGGCGTCTCGCCCGCCGTTGCGGAGATACCACTGGCGGGAGGTGACGATCTCGAGCGGCTTGTCGCCCTTTTCGAAGAACTTGACCGGATGCGTGATCGGCGTCGGGTCGCCCTCGAGGTCGCCGCTGCCGCGGAGCATCGCGACGATCTCCTCGCGCGCGGAGAAGACCGTCTTGCCCGCCAGGCGGGCATAGGCGACCGGGTTCACGCCGTCCGGCGGATCGGCGACCACACGGCCGTCGAGACCGAGGATGGCCCGGGTCGGCAACGACAGCTCCCGCCACCACAGCACGTCGTTGAGATCACCGAACGTGCAAATCATCGCGATCCCGGAGCCCTTGTCTGGCGCGGCCAGCCGGTGCGCCACCACCGGGACCTCGACCCCGAACAGCGGCGTGCGGACGGTCGTGCCGAACAGCGGCTGGTAACGCTCGTCGTCGGGGTGAGCCACCAGCGCCACGCAGGCCGGTAGCAACTCGGGTCGGGTGGTCTCGATCCGGACCGGCTCGCCACCGTCGGTCCGGGGGAACGCGATCCGGTGGTAGGCGCCAGGGCGCTCGCGGTCCTCGAGCTCCGCCTGGGCGACCGCGGTCCGGAACGTGACGTCCCACAACGTGGGCGCCTCCGCCTGGTACGCCTCACCGCGGGCGAGGTTGTGCAGGAACGCACGCTGCGCGACGGCGCGCGATGACGGTTCGATCGTCGTGTACTGCATCGTCCAGTCGACGGACAGACCGAGCCGCCGCCACAGCGATTCGAACGCCTTCTCGTCCTCGGCGGTGAGTTGTTCGCACAGCGCGATGAAGTTGCCGCGGGAGATCGCGACCTGATCCTTCGCGACCCCACCCTCGCTCGGCGGGGCGAAGTCGGGGTCGTACGGCACCTGCGGATCGCAGCGCACGCCGTAGTAGTTCTGGACGCGACGCTCGGTGGGCAGGCCGTTGTCGTCCCAACCCATCGGGTAGAAGACTTCGCGACCGCGCATCCGCTGGAATCGAGCGATCAGGTCGGTGTGGGTGTAGGAGAAGACGTGCCCGACGTGCAACGACCCGCTCACGGTAGGTGGGGGCGTGTCGATCGAGTAGATCTCGGCGCGCTCGCGAGACCGGTCGAAACGGTAGGTGCCCTGGTCCTCCCACACGGCGGACCAGCGCTCCTCCAGCCCGTCGAGAGAGGGTTTGTCGGGAACGGTCACGAGGGTCGAGTCTAGGAGGCGACCTACCCTTGCTCTCGTGAGTTTCGGCGACGAGGATCCGCTGGCCCGGGTGGGGAAGGCTCTCGAGGAGCGCTTTCCGACCCGGATGGTTCCCGATCTCGATCGCATCGCCGACCTGCTCGACCTGCTCGGCGATCCGCAGCGCGCGTTCCCGTCGATCCACATCACCGGCACCAACGGCAAGACCTCGACCGCGCGGATGATCGACGGGCTGCTGCGCGAGCTGTCCTTGCGGACGGGCCGCTACACCTCCCCGCACCTGGAGAGCGTGACCGAGCGGATCTCGATCGACACCGAACCGCTCAGCCCGCAGCGCTTCGCCGAGATCTACGCCGAGGTCGCACCGCTTGCCGAGCTGGTCGACGCCCGGCATCCGGATCGAGTCACCTTCTTCGAGATCCTGACGGCAATGGCGTTCGCGGCCTTCGCCGACGCTCCCGTCGACGCCGCCGTCGTCGAGGTCGGCCTCGGTGGTCGATGGGACGCCACCAACGTGATCAACGCCCCGGTCGCGGTCATGATGCCGGTCAGCCTCGACCACGTCGGCATCCTCGGTCACTCGATCGAGGCAATCGCGGGCGAAAAGGCCGGGTTGATCCACGCGGGGGCGACGGTCGTCAACGGCGTACAGACCGAGGCGGCCGCGCGGGTCGTCGTCGACCGGGTGGCCGAGGTCGGGGCGACGCTGGTCAACGAGGGGCTCGACTTCGGCGTTCGCTCGCGCTCGGTGGCCCTCGGCGGGCAGGTCGTGGAGTTACAGGGCCTGACCGGTGTCTACTCCGAGGTGTTCCTGCCGCTGTATGGCGAGCATCAGGCGCGCAATGCCGCCATGGCGCTCGCCGCCGTCGAAGCGTTCCTCGGTACGCCGTCACGCGGCGAGCCGATCGACCCGGAGCTCGTGCGGGCCGCTTTTGCCGCCGTCCGTTCGCCGGGCCGGATCGAGGTTGTGCGCCGAAGTCCGACGGTGTTGCTCGACGGAGCGCACAACCCGGCGGGCGCGGCGGCGCTCGCGGCGGCCCTCGACGAGGCGTTCAGCTTTGACCGGTTGATCGCGGTCGTCGGGATGCTCGACGACAAGGACACCGCGGGAGTCCTGGCCGAGCTCGAACCGGTCGTGACGGCGCTCGTCGTCACCACGAACGGGTCCCCTCGGGCGATGCCGGCCGCCGCGCTCGGCGAGATCGCGGTCGAGGTGTTCGGCGAGGAGCGGGTGAGGGTCGTGGCTCGGCTCGACGACGCCCTCGACCGAGCGGTCGCGAGTGCCGAGGCCGACGCGGCCTTCGGCGGCGCCGGTGTCGTAGTGACCGGCTCGATCGTGACCGTGGGTGAGGCGCGTCACCTGCTGCGCGGCTCCCGCGGCGTACGGCCGTGACTGATCAGCCCGCGCACGATCCGCCGCCCGCTCCGGTCGCTCCCCGAGGCCTCTACGCGATCGGGTCGGCGGGCCTCGGGCTGGAAGGACTCGTCCTGCTGCTCGCAGTGCCGGCGGTGATCAGCCTCGAACGCGGCGATGTGTCGGCTCTCAAGGTTGGCTACCTGCTCGTCATGGCGCTGCTGCTCTTCCTCGCCGCCGGTGTGCTCCGGCGTCCCGGCGGGAAGGCGTTCGCCAGCGTCCTTCAGGTGCTGGTGATCGCCGGTGGCCTGATCACCTGGCCGATGTACGTCATCGGTGCGGCGTTCGGCGCGATCTGGATCTACTGGCTACGGCTGTGGCCGAGGCACGCCGGTCGCTCGCGCTCGGTCTGACCCGGCGTGCCTCGGACCCGGTTAGGCTGTCGCCCGTGGCGCAGCGCACCTTGGTTCTCGTCAAGCCCGATGGCGTACGCCGCGGGCTCGTCGGTGAGGTGGTCGGCCGGCTCGAGCGCAAGGGCCTGACGATCGTCGCGATGGAACTGCGGACGCTGGACCGTGAGACGGCGACCCGCCACTACGCCGAGCACGAGGGCAAGCCGTTCTTCGCCGGCTTGGTCGACTTCATCACCGGCGGTCCGCTCGTCGCCCTCGTCGTGGAGGGACCGCGGGCGGTGGAGGCGGTCCGCAACCTGATGGGGGTCACCGACCCGGTCGTTGCGAACCCGGGCTCGCTGCGAGGCGATTTCGCGCTCGAGATCGGGCAAAACCTCGTGCACGGCTCGGACTCCGAGGAGTCAGCTACCCGCGAGATCGGGATCTTCTTCCCCTCGCTGTAGTCGATCGCGCGGTTTCGGGCTCCGCCGGATCGACGCTAGGATCGGCTCTGCCCCGAGAACGTTGCTACTGGCTGCGCAGTTCTCACTTCCCCCGTCCGGAAGGCATCCGCCGCATGGCGAACAACAGCGGTTTCCTCGGCCGTGACATGGCCGTCGACCTCGGCACGGCCAACACGCTCGTCTACGTCCGCGGCCGCGGGATCGTGCTCAACGAGCCGAGCGTCGTCGCGATCAACACCAACACCGCCGGGATCCTGGCCGTCGGCACTGAGGCCAAACGGATGATCGGGCGGACTCCGGGCAACATCGTGGCGATCCGACCGCTCAAGGACGGCGTCATCGCCGACTTCGAGACGACCGAGCGGATGCTGCGCTACTTCATCCAGAAGGTGCACAAGCGGCGCCGCACGGCGCGGCCGCGGCTGGTCGTGTGCGTGCCGTCGGGCATCACCGGGGTCGAGCAGCGCGCGGTCAAGGACGCTGGCTACCAGGCCGGCGCGCGCAAAGTCTTCATCATCGAAGAGCCGATGGCGGCCGCGATCGGCGCCGGCCTTCCGGTGCACGAGCCGACCGGCAACATGGTGGTCGACATCGGCGGTGGTACGACGGAAGTCGCGGTGATCTCTCTCGGCGGCATCGTGACCAGCCAGTCGATCCGGACCGGCGGCGACGAGCTCGACGCGTCGATCATCGCCTACGTGAAGAAGGAATACAGCCTGATGCTCGGTGAGCGGACGGCAGAGGAGATCAAGATGGCGATCGGGTCGGCGTTTCCCGCGCCGGACGAGCCGAGCGCGGAGATTCGCGGCCGTGACCTCGTCACCGGTCTGCCGAAGACGATCGTCGTCAGCGCCGATGAGATCCGCAAGGCGGTCGAGGAGCCGGTCAACGCCATCGTCGACGCGGTCAAGACCACGCTCGACAAGACCCCGCCCGAGTTGTCCGGTGACGTGATGGACCGGGGAATCGTGCTCACCGGCGGAGGCGCGCTGCTGCGCGGCTTGGACGAGCGGTTGCGGCACGAGACGGGAATGCCGATCCACGTGACGGACGAACCCCTGAATTCGGTGGCGATGGGTGCCGGCAAGTGCGTCGAGGAGTTCGAGGCGTTGCAACAAGTCCTCATCTCCGAACCCCGTCGCTAGCCGCGTCGGCCGGCGATCCGCTGCGTTCTCCCTCGCTTGCGCGACTAGCCCGCTGCGCTCGCCGCGGCCGTGCCGGTCGTCGCCTCGAGGTGTAATCGATTACGTTTTGGCGATCATGAGGGCACTGCGATGAGGAACCCGCGCCGAGCGCGTTTCGTCCTCGTCATCTTGTTGCTCGCGGCGTTCACGCTGATCACGATCGACTACCGATCGAGCTCGCTCGACGGCGTACGAAGCGGGGCGTCGACGGTCTTCGGGCCGATCGAGCGTGCGGTGTCCGACGTCACCCGACCGATCGGGTCCTGGTTCTCCTCGATCGGCCACCTGGGCAGCTACAAGCACGAGAACGACGCCCTGCGCCGGGAGAACTCGCAGCTGGAGAACGAGCTGCACATGACCCAGGCCGAACGCGACGAGTACGCCCAGTCACTGCGGTTGCTGCATCTCGCCGGTCTCGCGCAGTACAAGGTCGCGCCCGCACGGGTGATCTCCTACGGCGGCGGATTTACCCAGGACTCGACCGTCGCCATCGACATCGGCAGCGCGGACGGCATCAAGAAGAACGAGACCGTCATCAACGGCGACGGGCTGGTAGGCCGGACGATAACGGTCGGTCGCACGACCTCGACCGTCCTGCTCGCCAACGACCCGACCTCGACGGTCGGGGTGAGGCTCGTCGGGCAGCGGCAGCTCGAGGTGGGCATCGTCCAGGGCCGAGGTGTCAACCGCCCGCTGACGCTCTCGCTGTACAGCAACACGACGTTGCCCCAGGTCGGGCAGAAGGTGGTCAGCTTCGGCGACGCGAGCACGGGCTTCCGCCCGTTCGTTCCGTCGGTGCCGATCGGCTACGTCACGCAGGTCGACCCGCTCAACGGAGGGTCCGAGCCGACCGCCACGGTCAAGCCGTACGTCGACTTCACCGCGCTGGACATCGTCGCGGTCGTGACCCAGACGCCCGCCCGGATCAGTCCGGGTCAGCTGGTCCCGAAGTCGCCGACCCCGGCTCCGACCACGACGGTGACCGTCACCGCGTCACCCAGTAGCCACCCCAGTCACTCGACGCCGGCCAGTCCCGGCACGAGTTCGTCCCCGTGACCGCGCAGCGGATCCTGTTCCGCATCGCGCTGCTCATCGTTGCGGCAATCCTGCAAGTTGTGGTCGTGAACAGGATCCCGCTGCCCGGGGGTCAGCCCGATCTCCTGCTGCTGGTCGTGGTCGGGATCGCGTTCGCCTCCGGTGCCGAGCGGGGAGCGCTGTTCGGGTTCTGCGCCGGCCTGCTCGCCGACTTCCTGCCCCCGGCCGGGCACATCGCCGGACGGGAGGCGTTCGTCTACACCGTGATCGGCTTCGGCGCCGGCTTGTTCGAGGACCCGGAGGAGACCTCCGTCCTCACCACGATCCTGGTGGTCGCCGTCGGTTCGGCTGCGCTGGTGGCGCTCTACGACGGGCTCGGTGGCCTGCTCGGCGACGCTCGGGTGACCCGGGAGGATTTTCTTCATTCTCTGTTGGGCACGGTTGTCTACGATGTGGTACTGGCGCCGTTCATCGTCCGGCCCGTCTCAGCCTTCGCACGTCGGCTGGAACCGGTCGGGCCGCGTTAGCCCGGATCGGCGTTCCGCCCCGCCGCTCACCGCCATTGTCCGTACGGATCGCCTGACCGAAAGCCCGGAGTGCCACTCACCGATCGTTCCCGCCTGCGCCTCGTGGTCCTTGGCGTCCTCGTGGTGTCGCTGCTCGCAACCCTGATCGGGCGGCTGTGGTACCTCCAGGTGCTTGCGGCGCCCACCTTCCAGAAGCTCGCGACGAGCAACCAGGTGCGCGACATCGTGACCGCGGCACCGCGCGGGGAGATCCTCGACGACCAGGGCCGGCCGCTGGTCGACAACAAGACCGCGCTCGTGATCACGGTCGATCGCGCCGCGCTCAACCGGCAGCCCGACGGCGGCAAGGCCGTACTGCACCGGCTGTCCAAGGTGATCGGCGTCCCGTACGCGAAGCTGGCCATCCAGACGCAGTACTGCACCTACCCCAAGGTCGACGGCAAGTACGTCGCGAAGCCCAAGGGCTGCTGGTCGGGCTCGCCGTACGAACCGATCCCGGTGAGCGAGGTCACGCCCAGCCTCGCCGCGACGCGGCAGGCGATCTTGATCCAGGAGATGCAGAACCGCTTCCACGGGGTGTCGGCCGGGCTCGCGTCGGTGCGGCACTACCCGAAGCCGGACGGCGCGAAGGCGTCGGCCATCCTCGGGTACGTCACGCCGATCAACGCCCAACAGCTGGCCGCGCTCCCTGCGCACAAGCAGGTGCTCGAGCGCAGCAGCGAGGTCGGCGCGACCGGGCTCGAGGCGTCGTACGAGAAGTACCTGCACGGCCACGAAGGCGTGAAGCAGGTCACGGTCGACCACGTCGGCCGCCAGACCGGCGTGGTGCGAAACGTGCCACCACGTGCTGGAGACGACGTCGTGACGAACATCGACGCGAAGGTCCAGGCGGCTCTCGAGACGCAGCTCCAGGACGCGATCAACACTGCCCGCAGCCATGGGTATGCCGCGGATTACTCCGCCGGCGTCGTGATGAACGCGCGCACCGGCGGCGTGATCGCGATGGCGAGCAACCCGACGTACGAGCCGAATCACGCGCCGCCGACGCTGACCAAGCCGCAGTACGACCGGTTGTTGCACTCGCCCGGCAGCCCGCTGTTCGACAAGGCCTTCCAGGGCGCGAGCCCGCCCGGATCGACGTTCAAGATGATCTCCTCGGCCGGGTTGATCCACGACGGCCAGATCACGACTGGCGGCCTGTATGACTGCCCGACGACCTTCAGAGGCCGGCACAGCTTCGAAGGAACACCAGGGCTCGGCCCCATCACGCTTCAGCACGCGATCGAGGTCTCCTGCGACACCTTCTTCTTCAAGCTCGGCTACGAGGACTACTACCGGGACTACAACCTGGTGGCCCAGCACAAGAAGCCGCGGGAGGGCGTGCAGCACATGGCACGCGATCTGGGTCTGGGCGAGAACCCCGGGATCGACCTGCCCAACGCGGCCACCGGCCACATCCCCGATCGCCTGAACACCAGGCTCGAATGGAAGGCGAACCGGGCCAACTACTGCAAGGGCGCGGCTCGGCGCCCGAAGGGCTCCTACCAGCAGCGGGTGGACCAGCAGTACTGCGACACCGGCTACATCTTCGAGCCGGGCGACCAGGAGAACGTCGACGTCGGTCAGGGCACGGTGACGGCGTCGCCGCTGCAGATGGCGGTCGCCTATTCGGCGCTCGCCAACGGTGGGACGGTGTTCGAACCGCGCGTCGCCAAGGCGATCCTCAGCCCGTCCGGCAAGCTGATCAAGCGGATCACGGCGCCGGTCCGCGGGCACATCCCGTTGAGTCGTGCTGACCTCGCCTACCTGCGCAACGCGTTCTACTCGGTGACGACGGGCAGTGCAGGAACTGCGCGGGGCGCGTTCGCCGGCTTCCCGATGACCCAGGTGCTCGTCGGGGGCAAGACCGGTACGGCGGAGCTGCCCAACTCGGCCCACCAGAACGACTCCTGGTTCGTCTCCTTCGGGGGTCCGACCGGGCAGAAGCCGCAGTACGTCACCGTCATCGAGGTCGACAAGTCCAACCAGGGCGCGATCAGCGCGGCGCCGTTCGTCCGCAACATCTGGGAGGAGCTGTACGGCCTCGGCGGGCACAAGGCGTTGTTCCCGAACGGCGTACCGCCCAAGAAGCTGCCGAAGATCGGCACTGCCGCGATGAAGACGGGGTCGGGCAGCGGCCATCACGCTTCGGCTGTGCACCATTCGGCGACCTCGGTCAAACCGGGCGGCAGATCGACCCCGTCGGCAACGAGCGCGTCGGCGCTTCAACCCGGGCTCCCGGTGAGCAGGTGGGGACCGTGGATCGGGCCCGCGGGATGACCGGATGGTCCGAGTCGTCGCACTCCGCGCCGATCAGCCGCAAGCAGGTCACCACGCTGCGCTCTCGGGCCCTCGACAAAGAAGGGATCCTCCGCCGGATCGACTGGGTGCTGGTCGGCGCGACCGCCGCCCTGTGTGTCATCGGCTGCGCGCTGGTCTGGGCGGCGACCAAACCGCAGGGACTCGGCCAGTCCTACTTGAAGAAGGACGTTCTCAACGTCGCGATCGGCGTGGTTCTCGCGATCGTCGCAGCCTCCGTCGACTATCGCACGCTACGGGCCTATACCCCGGTTCTCTACGTGCTGTCGGTCCTCGGACTCGTCGTCGTTCTCTCCCCGCTCGGTCAGACCGTCAACGGGGCTCACTCCTGGATCGCGCTCGGCGGTGGCTTCGAGATCCAGCCCTCGGAGTTCGCGAAGGTCGCGGTCGTCCTCGGGATCGCGATGTTGCTCTCCGAACGCCGCGAGGGCAGCGGCGAACCGACGACGCAGGACGTGGTGCTCTCGCTGGGGTTCGCCGCCGTACCGGTCCTGCTGATCCTCGCCCAGCCCGACGTCGGCTCGATCATGGTGTTCGCGTTCATCATCTTTGGGATGCTCGCGTTGTCCGGCATCCGCGGTCGGTGGGTCGTCGGCCTGCTCCTCGCCGCGCTACTCGGCGTCGTCGTGATCGCCAAGCTCCACCTGCTCCACAAGTACCAGATCGCCCGGATCACCAGCTTCGAGCACCTCGACTCGTCCAACAGCGCCGGATCGCAGGGGTACGGGTTCAACCAGGCGCAGGCGCGGATCGCAATCGGGCACGGCGGGATCTTCGGTCAAGGGCTCGGCCACGGCACGCAGACCAACGGGCAGTTCGTTCCGGAGCAGCAGACGGACTTCGTGTTCTCGGTCGCGGGCGAAGAGCTCGGTCTGGTCGGTGCGGGCCTGATCGTGTTGCTCGAGGGCGTCATTTTGTGGCGGGCACTGCGGATCGCCCGGCTCGCCGAGGACCGGTTCGGCATGCTGCTGGCGGTCGGCATCGTGTGCTGGTTCGGGTTCCAGATGTTCGAGAACATCGGCATGAACCTCGGCATCATGCCGATCACCGGCCTGCCACTCCCGTTCGTCTCTTACGGCGGCACGTCCATGTTCGCGTCGATGATCGCGATCGGACTGTTACAGAACGTCCATATCCGCACTCAACGTTGACCGTGCCGGCGACCGTGGGGACCGGGTACGTCGTCTGCGCGCCGATGCTCATCGAGCAGGCGGCGGTGGTCGCCGGCCTACGTGGCAGCGGGGTGAGGGTCGAGCGGACAGGGATGGGCCGAGCGCGCAGCGCGCGCTGGGCTCGCGGCGTCGCTGGTGGCGGGCCGGTGATCCTGCTCGGCGTGGCCGGTGGCGTCGCGGCCGAGGTCGAACCGGGTGACGTGATCGTCGCCGCTGCGGTATCGGCCGACGGCGTCGACGAGGTGCCGTGCGCGGCCGCGACGGAGGTCGCCGAGGCGATCAGGCGGCTCGGACTGCGCACCCGGGAGGGACGGATCGCGTCGTGTGCGACGCTCGCCGCCGGCACGGAACTGGTGCGCCGTGCGCAGTCGGGCGCGCTCGCCGTCGACATGGAAAGCGCGTATGTCGCCGCCGAGATCGGGTCCCGGCCGCTCGTCGTCGTACGGGTCATCACTGACACGGCCACGCAGCCGATCCTGCGACCGTCGATCGTCGTGCGCGGCGTACGGGCGCTGCGCACGCTTCGGCGAATCGCCCGCACGCTCCCCGAGTGGGCCGGATCGATCGAGGCGTCTCACGGGGGCTGAACGCGGCCGGGTCGCGCCCGCTCGCCCGGCTTGCGCCCGCCCGTAGCCTGGGTGCATGGCCGGAGAGAGCGTATTCGCGCAGCTCGAACGCCTGCTTCCCCAGGTGCGCAAACCGGTGCAGTACGTCGGGGGCGAGCTCAACGCCACGGTCAAGGACTGGGACAGCGCGGTAGTGCGTTGGGCGCTCATGTATCCCGACGCCTACGAGGTCGGACTGCCCAATCAGGGCGTTCAGATCCTCTACGAGGTCCTGAACGAGTGTCCCGATGTGCTCGCCGAGCGCACCTACAGCGTCTGGCCCGATCTCGAGGCGCTGATGCGCGCGCATAACCTGCCGCAGTTCACCGTCGACGGTCATCGCGCGGTCGGCGACTTCGATCTGCTCGGAGTGTCCTTCGCCACCGAGCTCGGCTACACGAACCTGCTCACCGCGCTGGACCTCGCCGGCATTCCGCTCGAGGCCGCCGAGCGGACCGGCGACCATCCGATCGTCATCGCGGGCGGGCACGCCGCGTTCAACCCGGAGCCCATCGCCGAGTTCATCGACGGCGCCGTTCTCGGCGACGGCGAGCAGGCGGCGCTCGCGATCACCGGGATCGTTCGCGACTGGAAGGCCGAGGGTCGTCCGGGCGGGCGGGACGGGCTCTTGGTGGCGCTCGCCACGAGCGGAGTCATGTACGTGCCTTCGTTCTATGAGGTCGACTACCTACCGGACGGGCGGATCCAGCGGGTGACGGCCAACCGTCGCGGAGTCCCGTGGCGGGTGGCGAAGCAAACCGTCATGGACCTCGACTCCTGGCCCTACCCGAAAGCCCCGCTGGTGCCGCTCGCGGAGACCGTTCACGAGCGCTACAGCGTCGAGATCTTCCGCGGCTGCACCCGCGGATGCCGGTTCTGCCAGGCGGGCATGATCACCCGACCGGTCCGTGAACGCTCGATCTCGACGATCGGGGAGATGGTCCAGCGCGGAATCAGCGCGACCGGCTTCGAGGAGGTCGGCCTGCTCTCGCTGTCCAGCGCCGACCACAGCGAGATCCACGAGGTGGCCAAGGGCCTGGCGGATCGCTACGACGGTGAGAACGTGTCCCTGTCGCTTCCTTCGACCCGGGTGGACGCCTTCAACGTCACGCTCGCCAACGAGCTGTCCCGCAACGGTCGCCGCAGCGGGCTCACCTTCGCCCCCGAGGGTGGGAGCGAGCGGATGCGCCAGGTGATCAACAAGATGGTCACCGAGGACGACCTCATCCGCACGGTGGCGACGGCGTACGGCAACGGCTGGCGGCAGGTGAAGCTCTACTTCATGTGCGGTTTGCCGACCGAGACCGACGAGGACGTGATGGAGATCGCCGGCATGGCGCGCCGGGTGATCGCGACCGGTCGTGAGGCCGCCGGGCGCAAGGACATCCGGTGCACGATCTCGATCGGCGCGTTCGTCCCCAAGCCGCATACGCCGTTCCAGTGGGCCGCTCAACTCGACCACGAGACTGTCGACCGCCGGCTGCGGGCGTTGAAGGGCGCGGTGACCCACGACCGCGAGTTCGGGCGCTCGATCGGGGTGCGCTACCACGACGGGCGGCCGTCGATCATCGAAGGGCTGCTCTCCCGCGGCGATCGCCGGGTAGGCGCCGTGATCCGGCGGGTGTGGGAGCAAGGACAGCGTTTCGACGGCTGGTCGGAGTACTTCTCCTTCGATCGGTGGAACGACGCCTGCGCCGAGGTCTTCGCAGACGGGCCGGTCTCGCTCGACTGGTACACGACCCGCGAGCGCGAGCTCTCCGAGGTCTTCCCCTGGGACCATCTCGACTCCGGCCTGGACAAGGACTGGCTGTGGGAGGACTGGCAGGACGCCTTGTCCGGCGGCGAGGTCGAGGACTGCCGGTGGAGCCCCTGCTATGACTGCGGGGTCTGCCCGTCGATGGGCACCGAGACCCAGGTCGGCCCGACGGGCCGCCCGCTGCTCCCGCTCACGCCGCTGACCCCGCTCACCTCGGCCTGACGCGTTGCCCCCCGACCATGCCCAACTGTCAGTAACCGGGCGTTTTGGCGCGCAAAACGCCCGGTTACTGACAGTTGGGCGAGTGCCGGGTCGCGAGCGGTCGGGCCGATCGTGAGCCGGCAGCCGGACGGGCCACCGCCGCCGCCGGTCGTTCAGCGGCTGCGGATCCGATACGCCAAGCGCGGACGCCTGCGGTTCACCAGTCACCGCGACATTGCGCGTGCGTTCGAGCGAGCGGTACGCCGGTCGGGCGTGCCGATCGCCTTCAGCGCCGGGTTCAGCCCCCACCCGAAGATCTCCTACGCCGGTGCGGCCCCGACCGGCGTCGGATCCGAAGCGGAGTATCTCGAGATCGGCTTGGCCCAGGTCCAGGAGCCGGACCAGGTAAGGACTGCCCTCGATCGTGCGCTCCCGCCCGACATCGAGATCGTCGACGTCGTCGATGCCACGACGAGCGCGGGATCGAGCCTGGCCGAGCGGATCGAGGCATCACGCTGGCAGATCAGCCTGCCGGACGTCCCGCTGACCGACGCGTGCAGTGCCGTCGAGGCGCTGCTTGCGCGGCCTAGTGCGCCCGTGGAGCGGCCGACGAAGGACGGCACCCGGACGATCGACGTCCGTACGGCGCTCGTGAGCGTCGTGGTCGGCGACGCACCGTCGGCGGCTCGCGAGCCAGGTGAGGGCGAGATGAACGCCGGATGTGCGACACTGGACGTGGTTGTGCAGCACGCAACACCCGCCGTACGACCCGACGACATCCTGACGGCGTTACGTCTGTTCGGAGCCTTGTCGACGCCCGTCGCTCCCGTAGTGACCCGGCTGGCGCAGGGCCTGATCGACGAGACGTCGCCGACGGACCACAGACGCTTGCTGGATCCGCTGAAAGACCTGACAAGTTGACCTTGACGTCCCGACCCGATGTCGCCGCCACACCGGCTTCCGCGGCGCGCCACCTTCCGGCGGCGTACCGCGATCACCACGCTCCTGAGCGGCGCGCCTTTGCCGGCGCACCCGGGAGCGGATCGGAGATCACGTGCTCGACACAGAGCGCAGCAACGAAGGCACAGAGCGCAGCAACGAATCTGAGCGCAACACCGACCGCGAGCCCAGCACCGACCGTGGGGTCGGCGCCGACACCGGGTCGAGCGCGGACGCCGGCGCGCCGACCGCGACCGCAGTAACCCGCCGCCGACGCAGCGCCAGCCGGCCTGCCGGCCCGCCGAACCCGAGTCAGTCTTCCGCGACGCAGGCAAACGCGCCCGACGCGGCTCCCGAGCCCACCCCGGTGAAACGAACCCGCAAGCGTGCGGCACCCGCGGTCGACGGGTCCGCCGACGGTTCGACCGCGGCGGAGTCGCCGGTGGTCGCCGCCGAACCCGGGCCGGCAGCGGAGAAGGCCGCGGCACCGGCCCGCAGGCGCCGCAAAGCGGCGGCGGCGCCGACCGCGGAGGCCGCCGCAGAACAGACGCCTAGCTCGGCGGTGGCGGACGGGAGCGTCCCTGCGCTGGTCTTCCAGCCGCCGCCCGCACAATCCGCTCCGGCGCGGAGGAGGTCGGCGACCAAGTCGGCCGAGTCCGAGGAGTCCGGCTCGTCCGCCGATGACGCCGCCGACCTCGCCGATCCCGATCAGCCGGATGCGGCGGAAGGCGACGACGCGGCCCCCCGCTCCGGTCGCCGCCGCCGAGGTCGCCGCGGACGCGGTGGACGTGGCGCCGCGGCCGCCTCGGATGCCGAGACCGACGCGCAGGATGGCGGGCTCTCCGGAGACGAGGCGCTCGACGCCGAGGGCGCCGATGACGGTGCGGCCGAATCGGACGAGGCGGGCGCCGGAAGCGCCGGCACCCGCCGCCGCCGTCGCCGCCGTCGGTCGAGCGGTTCCGACGGTGCCGGTACCGACGCGAGCCCGGACGACCCGCCGAACACCGTGGTGCACGTGCGCGAGCCGCGCAAGCAGACCTCGGATGACGGCGTGCGGGGGGTCAAAGGCTCGACCCGGATCGAGGCGAAGCGACAGCGGCGCCGCGATGGTCGCGACCCCGGACGTCGTCGCGCCTCGATCATCACCGAAGCCGAGTTCCTCGCTCGCCGCGAGGCCGTCGACCGGGTCATGGTCGTCCGGCAGGCGGCCGAGCGGACGCAAATCGCGGTGCTCGAGGACGGCGTACTGGTCGAGCACTACGTGACCAAGAAGGACCAGGCCTCGATGGTGGGCAACGTCTACCTCGGCAAGGTCCAGAACGTGCTTCCCAGCATGGAGGCGGCATTCGTCGACATCGGTCGCGGTCGCAACGCGGTGCTCTACGCCGGTGAGGTCAACTACGACGCGAGCGCCCTCGAAGGTCGGCCACCCCGGATCGAGCAGGCGCTCAAGAGCGGTCAGTCCGTCCTCGTCCAGGTGACCAAGGACCCGATCGGCCACAAAGGTGGCCGGCTCACCAGCCAGGTCAGCCTCCCCGGTCGGTACATGGTCTATGTCCCGGACGGGCGGCTGTCCGGCATCAGCCGCAAGCTGCCCGACACCGAGCGCAGCCGCCTGAAAGGCATCCTCAAGCGCCTGACGCCGGAGGACGCCGGCGTCATCATTCGGACCGCCGCCGAGGGGGCGACCGAGGAGGCGCTCGAACGTGACCTCAACCGGCTGAAGGCGCAATGGGAGGTCATCGAGACCAAGTCCAAGACCGCGAGTGCGCCGAGCCTGATCTACGGCGAGCCGGATCTGGTCATCCGGGTGGTTCGCGACATCTTCAACGAGGACTTCAGCGCGCTCGTCGTGCAGGGCGAGGACGAGTGGGAGACGATCGACAACTACGTCCGCTGGGTGGCTCCCGACCTCGCCGAGCGTGCCACGCGCTGGACGGAGGACGAGGACGTCTTCTCGTCGTACCGGGTGGATGAGCAACTGGCGAAGGCACTCGAACGCAAGGTCTGGCTCCCGAGTGGCGGCTATCTCGTCATCGACCGCACCGAGGCCATGGTGGTCGTGGACGTCAACACCGGGAAGTTCACTGGCAAGGGTGGCAATCTCGAGGAGACGGTCACCAAGAACAACCTCGAAGCCGCCGAGGAGATCGTGCGCCAGCTCCGCCTGCGCGACCTCGGCGGGATCATCGTCATCGACTTCATCGACATGGTGCTCGAGAGCAACCGCGATCTGGTCCTTCGGCGGCTCCTCGAGTGCCTGGGCCGGGACCGCACTCGCCACCAGGTGGCCGAGGTCACCTCGCTCGGCCTGGTCCAGATGACCCGCAAGCGGGTCGGCTCCGGCCTGCTGGAGGCCTTCTCCGAGACGTGCGAATGCTGCAACGGGCGCGG
>DATJWM010000193.1:0-4155 GCA_035501255.1 Mycobacteriales bacterium
CACCACGGCTTGCTCGAGCCCAGCGAGACCACTAGCCAGGCAGTGCTGTGGCTGCTGTCAGACGAGGCTAAGGCCGTCACGGGCACCGTTCTTCCTGTGGACGGCGGACATAACGTGTTGCCCGGGCTCAACCCAAGTCCGGTCTTCTAAGGACACTTTCGGTAAACGGTGTGGTCACCGGCGTTGGACGCGACCATAGCCCGCGCAGCTCAGTCGCGCACCACCGGCAGCTCTATGTATGACGGATGCTGCGCGTCGTGATGCAGCCGTTGATGCGCGGTGACGAACCGCGCCTCACTTTGGCTGCCGGTATTCAGGTTGCGATCCCACCGCGGGAAGCAGCTGTTCGTGATCTGGACTCGGATCCGGTGGCCAGCGAGGAACACGTTGCTGGTCGACCACAGGTCGGTCGATCTCCACCTGCTGGAGCTTGTCGGCCCCGCTCGCGACGCGCACGATGCCGTCGCAAAGGTTGAACGATCGCCCGTCGGGCGTGACGTCACACAGCCAGGCGACCCAGTCGGTTGATGGAGCCGAGCTCTCGACATGGAGACCGCGCGGATGCGGCCCGTCACCTCCAGAGCCTCCGGCAGGACCGCAGAGGTGAAGATCTGCACATCGTCGCGCGCCTCGATACGTGCTTGATCGACCGGGCCGGCAACGGCGAACGGAGTGGTATTCGCACCGCGGTGGAATGGAACCGGGTTCGCGGGGTCGTAGTGGACCGCGCTCGGCTCCGCCGCGTCTTCAGGCGTGTCTGCACTGAGGCGGCAGTCCGCGTGGAGGTACCCACCGCTGCGCCTGGGCGCGCGCAAGCGGCCATTCCTCCTCGTCGCGCCACTCGAGCTGTTGCACCAGCTCCCACGAGCCCAGCAGCAGGTCCTCGGTCTTGCGTGTGGGCATCATCCGGCCGGTGATGAACCGCGAGTGCGCCGCGACGATGACCAGCAGCGACAGCAAGGCCGTGGACCCGTCTTCCATCGGGATCCGCTTCGGCGGGAACCATAGATCACACTGCGCGGCGTCACCTGGTTCCAAACCAGCCGATCGGCCGGATCAGGGCGCCGGTAGTCAGGCCGCAGCGTCCGCACGTTGTCCCCGAACCACGTGATCGACCCGCTCCAACCGACCCGTTCGGCGATCAGCGTCGCCGGCATCTCCGGATGCTCGGCGAGGATCGCTCGCACCCGCGTCTCGAACGGCGTGAACGCCGTCGGCATCGGCTTGCGCTCGTACTTCGGCGGCCGATCCGAGGCCACCGCCCGGTCCACGGTCGCCCGCCCGATCCGCAACTGCCGAGCGACCTGCCGTCGCGGAACCCCGTCGGCCACAAGCCGCCGGATCAACGCCCAGTCCTCCACCGAGATCACCCATCCAATCTGTCTGGGTGGCCTCGTTTTCAAGCGTCGTCGACACCCAGATCCGACGGGCGACCCGGCCGATGACCGTGTACTCGGCGTCCAATCCCGTTGGAGAATCAGTGAGCGTTCGTCACCGTCAGACGGTGGCGGGGTCGCCCGTTGGCCTTTCGCGCGCCATTGCACGCGTTCGACAAATGTGGCAACAGCCCGGGCTGACATTCGACACGAGACGATATTCAGTGACGCCTGCCCGAGGATAGCGTTGTCGGCGTCACAGTCGGGGCGCAGCCGCAGGGTGGCTCGAAGGAAACCAACTTGCTTGTCGCCCTGTCCCGATGCTCATTCATCGGCGGCGTGTCGCCGCGAGCCGTTTTGGTGGTCAGCCGCAACGGTGATCGCACTCGCAGGTGCGACGCCGGCAGCTGGATTCGAGCGCCGCTCAGATGGAGGAACCGCGTGTCTGGTGCTGTCATCGAGTACGACGTCGAAGTGCCCATGCGCGACGGCGTCGTGTTGCGTGCAGACGTCTACCGGCCCATGGGCGACGGACCATTCCCGGTCATCGTCACCCGTACTCCCTATAACCGCACGAGTTCCATCGAGATATCGCACCTCGATCCGTGGGCAGCAGTCCGACTGGGGTTCATCGCCGTGGTGCAGGACACGCGCGGCCGGTTCGCCTCCGATGGCGACGGTCCGTGGAAGCCATTCGTCGGCGAAGATCTGGATGGAGCAGACACCATCGAGTGGGCCGCCCGGCTGCCCGGCTCCAGCGGCCGGGTAGGAATGTGGGGAATGAGCTACCTCGGAAACGTGCAGTGGCAAGCGGCATCGCGGCGACCGCCGTCCCTGGGCGCCATCGTGCCCACCATGACCTGGCGGGGTCCGGATGACGGGCTGGCGACGCGCGGAGGAGCGAAGGAGCTGGGAGTCAGTAGATTCTGGGGACTGCTGACCGGCTTCGACGTCGTGGTACGCGCCCATTCCGGCGACGAACTGAGGCTGAGCGAACGGTTGGCCTCGATGGTCAAGGACTTCGACGACCTGGCCGGTCGCACGTACTGGGAACTACCAACCGAATCTGACCCTGTGCTGGAGCGCCACGGCGCCCCATCGTTCTCTCCCGTGGAGACCAGGAGCGCAGCAGACGTCGTCCCTCTTGTGGACGAGGTGCAGGTGCCTAGCCTCAACATCGGCGGTTGGTTCGACATCTTTCTGCAAGGCACCATCGACAATTTCGTGGAGGTTCGCAAGCACACGGTGTCTAAGCTCGTCATCGGGCCCTGGTGTCACGTCAACCATGCACCATTCCAAGGTGAGCTGGACTTCGGAGTCGCGTCGGACGGGTCAGCGCAAGGATCCCCCGCCTGGATCCCTGGAATGGCGTTCGACTGGCTCCGGAAACACGTGTCGACCGACGCCCCTGCGATACCCGATCGCGCGGTACGAATCTTCGTGATGGGCGCCAACGAGTGGCGCGATGAGGACGAATGGCCTCTGGCGCGCGCAGTTGATACCCCGCACTTCTTGGCCGCCGATGGTTCGCTCAGCGCACGACCCGCATCCGAGTACACCAGCAGCAATTACACTTACGATCCTCACGATCCCGTGCCAACCCGTGGCGGTGGGACGCTGCTTGCCGGATTCCCTGCCGGCGCCTTCGACCAGGCGCCAGTCGAGAGTCGAGACGATGTCCTCGTGTTCACCTCAGAGGTGCTCGACGACGACGTGGAAGTGACCGGTCGCGTTACTGCGACTCTCTTCGTCGAGTCGGACGCACCGACCACCGACTGGGTGGTGCGGCTCTGCGACGTGCATCCCGACGGTCGCTCCTACAACGTGACCGATGGCATCGCCCGCGTGCGCATGAAGCCTGAGGTCGCCCAAGTGGTAACTGTCGATCTTTGGTCCACCAGCATGCTGTTCAAGCAGGGACACCGAATCCGCGTCCAGGTGACGTCCAGTTGCTTCCCGCGATGGGACCGCAATTTGAACGCTCTGGACGGCCAGGAATCGGGCGCCATGCACGTCGCCAAGCAAACGATCTACCTCGGAGGCTCCACCGGCTCCTTCATCACTCTCCCGCTGATTTCCGAGGGCGTTGCGAGCGGCCTCCGTCGGTGAACGGTTCATCGCTGCGAAGGCGATGAACGAAATCAGGACCAGGGTAAGGGAGGATGACGATGGGACAGCTCGAGGGACTTGCGGCGGTCGTGACGGGCGCCGGGCGTGGGATTGGACGAGGAATCGCAGAGATGCTGTTCAGAGCGGGCGCGAAGGTGGTCATCTCACAACGTTCGCAGAATGAGCTGCACGCAACTGCCGCGGAGCTCGATCAGCTAGGGACCGTCGCGGCCTATCCGTGCGACGTCTCCAAACGAGACGAAGTGCAGGCGCTGTGTGACCATGCGGTGTCCACATTCGGGACGCTCGACATCATGGTCGCCAACGCCGGAACCTCGAGCTACAGTCCTTTTCTTGAGCTAACCGAAGATGACTGGGACCGTGTTGTCGGAGTCAACCTCAAAGGCGCTTATCTGTGTGGGCAAGCAGCAGCGCAGCGAATGGTCGCTGGCGGCAACGGCGGCAGAATCGTCTTGATCTCGTCGATATGCGCGTCAGCAGCGGAACCTAACAGCGCACCTTACACGGTCAGCAAAGGCGGCGTGTCCGCGCTGACGAAGGCCATGGCGGTCGACCTGGCACCCCACCGGATCACCGTCAATGCCATTGCTCCCGGCTGGATTCATTCGACGGCCACGACGGCGATCACGCCCGAACCTTTGGTGGCGGG
>DATJWM010000194.1:0-3674 GCA_035501255.1 Mycobacteriales bacterium
ATGGCTTTCGACAGCATCGTCGCGTTCGGTCCGAACAGCGCGATTCCGCACCACGAGCCCTCGGATCGCCCGTGTGCACGCGGCGACCTGGTCAAGGTCGACTTCGGCGCGAAGGTCGACGGGTACCACGCGGACATGACCCGCACGATCGCGGTGCCGCCCGTCGCGGACTGGCAGCGCGACCTGCATGCCGTCGTGTTCGCGGTGCAGGAAACGTGCCGCGCCGCGACCGTCGTCGGCGCGCGACCGGCGGAGTTGGACGCGCTCGCCCGGCGCGAGATCGAAGCGGCGGGTCACGCGTCGACCCACGGGCTCGGCCACGGGGTGGGCCTCGCGATTCATGAGGCGCCGTTCCTCACCGCCTCCTCGACCGCAGATAGACTGGTCGCGCACGTGCCGGTGACGATCGAGCCGGGGGTTTACCTCCCGGGCCACGGTGGCGTCCGGATCGAGGACACGGTTCTGCTCGGCAGTGACGGTGCCCGCGCGCTGACCACGTCCCCACGCGAGTTGATCGAGCTCGGCTGACCGCCGGCCTACCACGTATTTGGAGAACCAGGAGCTTCACGGTGGCTACGACGAACGACTTCAAGAACGGCATGACCCTCGATCTCGATGGCGTGCTGTGGAACGTCGTCGAGTTCCAGCACGTCAAGCCCGGAAAGGGCGGCGCGTTCGTCCGGAGCAAGTTGAAGAACGTGCTCACCGGTCAGGTGGTCGAGCGGACCTTCAACGCAGGCGTCAAAGTCGACACCGCGACCGTGGACAAGAGGGAGATGACCTACCTCTACCAGGACGGCGCGGACTATGTCTTCATGGATGTGGACACCTACGAGCAAATTCCGGTCCCGCCCACCGCGGTCGGCGACGCAAAGGACTACCTGCTGGAGAACACCAACGCGACCGTGGCGATGCACGACGGTGCGGTTCTCTACGTCGAGTTGCCCGCATCGGTCGAGCTCACGATCACCTACACCGAGCCGGGGATGCAGGGCGATCGGTCCACAGGTGGCACCAAGCCCGCGACCCTCGAGACCGGCGTGACCGTCGCGGTGCCGCTGTTCGTCGCGCAGGGGGAGAAGATCAAGGTCGACACCCGCGACGGTCGCTACATCTCGCGCGTCAGCGGCTGAGACGCCCGATCCCCAGTGGCGGCCCGCAGCAAAGCACGCAAGCGCGCCCTCGACATCATCTTCGAGGCCGACGTCCGAGGCACGGACGCCCTCGTCACGCTCGCGGAATGGACGAACCGCGCCGATCCGCCGGTGCAGCCCTACGCCCAGGCTCTTGTCACCGGTGTCGCGGCGCATCGGGAGCGCATCGACGAGGTGATCGGGGCCTACGCCGACGAGTGGTCGGTCGAGCGAATGCCGCCGGTGGACCGGGCCGTGCTCAGGCTGGCGCTGTACGAACTGGTGTGGTGCCCGGACGTCCCCGACGCGGTCGCGATCGACGAGGCGGTCGAGTTGGCGAAGTCGCTCTCCACGTCGGCCTCACCGGCGTTCGTCAACGGGGTGCTATCGAAGGTTCTCCGGGACGGGATCGCCTCAGGCGAGGTCGATCGTGGGTCCGGTCGGGCGGAGGACACCCCAGCCGGCGAGGACCTCGGCGAGGTGGCTCGGGGTGTCGGAGTAGATCACCGCGAGTGAGCGCAGGTCGTCATGGCGGATCGACATCACCCGGCCGTTGTAGTCACCTCGCTGCGCTTGAAGCGCGGCCGTGTAGCGCGCCAGCGGTCCGGCTTCGGAGGTCGGCAACTCCTGAAGCCGTTCGAGGTCGAGCACGAGCCGGGGAGTCGCCTCGACCGGGGCCGGCGGAGGCGTCCCTTCCGGGAGCAGGTCGCTCACCGGTACGCCGTAGAAGGCCGCAAGCTCGGCGAGGCGCGAGACCGTGACCGCCCGGCTCCCACGCTCGTAGGAGCCGACGACGACTCCTTTCCATCGCCCACCCGAACGCTTCTCCACGCCCTGCAGCGACAGGCCCTGCTGGACTCGGATCGCGCGAAGGCGGCGTCCCAAGGCCTTGTTGTAGAGCGGGTCGCCCCTCTCGCTCATCGCGCCGCCCCGGTTCCCAAAAAGGAGATGATCATGAACGGTATCGACTCAGGGGCCCGAAGGCGCGGACATCCGCACCGTCATCGGCGGCTGATACGGTGCAGGTGTTCGACGACCGTCCTTTAAAACCGTCCCGTGAGGCGGAGAAGGAGGTGCCGCTGATGCCTGCTGCCCGGGACCGATCCGGTCCGGAGCACGCCCGGCCGGTGACCGGCGACCCTGCATCCGCTCGCACCGTGCTCGACGCCGCGGATCTCAGCCGCGCGCTGACCCGGATCTCACACGAGATCGTCGAGCGCAACCACGGCGCCGGTGATCTGGTCGTGCTGGGCATCCCCACCCGGGGCGTCCCCCTGGCCCGCCGGATCGCCGGTCAGATCGGGGGGATCGAGGATCGCCCGGTCCCGGTCGGGGCGCTCGACACGACGATGTACCGCGACGACCTGCGCCTGCGTGGCGTGCGCGCGCTCGAGCTCACCGAGATCCCGCCCACCGGCATTGACGGCAAAACCGTGGTGCTGGTCGACGACGTCCTGTTCTCCGGTCGCACCATCCGCGCCGCGTTGGAGGCACTCAACGATCTGGGCCGGCCGAAGGCGGTGCGACTGGCGGTGCTCGTCGATCGAGGCCATCGCGAGCTGCCGATCCGGGCGGACTACGTCGGGAAGAACCTGCCGACCTCACTGACCGAAGCGGTCCACGTACAGCTCGCCGAGTACGACGGCACCGATGCCGTCCTGGTCGGACCGGCAGATCTCGGCCGGGCCGCGAGCGCCGGAGCAGCCGACGGGACCGCCCGGTGAACCGCCATCTGCTGTCCTCGGGTGACCTGTCCCGCGACGATGCGATCCTGGTGCTCGACACGGCCGCCGAGATGGACACAACCCTTGCGGGGCGCAGCATCAAGAAGCTGCCGACGCTTCGAGGTCGCACGGTCGTCAACCTGTTCTTCGAGGATTCGACCCGGACCCGTACCTCCTTCGAGGTTGCGGCCAAGCGCCTGTCCGCCGACGTGATCAACTTCGCCGCGAAGGGCAGCAGCGTGAGCAAGGGCGAGTCCCTCAAGGACACCGCGCTCACCCTCGAGGCGATGGGCGCCGACGCGGTCGTGGTCCGCCACGGTGCGAGCGGCGCACCGCACCGCCTCGCGCATTGGATTCGAGGCAGCGTCATCAACGCCGGTGACGGCACGCACGAGCACCCCACCCAGGCCCTGCTCGACGCCTACACAATGCGCAAGCGCCTCGGGCACGTCGACGGGCTCAGCGTGGCCGTCGTCGGAGATGTGCTGCACTCACGCGTCGCACGCAGCAACGTGCTGCTGCTCGCCACGCTCGGGGCGGACGTCACCGTGGTCGCCCCACCCACCCTTCTCCCGGTCGGCATGAGTTCCTGGCCGTGTCAGGTCTCCTACGACCTCGACGCCGTCCTTCCCAAGGCGGACGCGGTGATGATGCTGCGGGTTCAGAACGAGCGCATGAACGGCGGGTTCTTCCCCACCATTCGGGAGTACTCCCGCCGCTACGGTTTGGACGCTCGCCGGATGGCGGCGCTACCCGAGCGATCGATCGTCATGCACCCCGGTCCCATGAACCGCGGCGTGGAGATCGCCTCCGAGGT
>DATJWM010000195.1:0-8295 GCA_035501255.1 Mycobacteriales bacterium
ATCCACAGTCCCCGGGCGGCCAGGAACACGCCGGCGGCGTAGACGAGCACGACCGCGCCGAGCAGGAGCGCGGTGCCTTCGTCGTTCGGCGTACCGGTGAGTGCGCGCACGATCTCCCCGACACCCCAGGCCGCGAGGGCGAGCGCCTGCAACGCCACCAGCCCGGCGGCGACGTCGAGCGAGCGCGGTCGTTGCATCAACGCTGCAGCCTACGTGGGTATCCGTGGCCCACATAGACTCCGATGATGCGCGCCATGCTCGTCGTCAACCCCAAGGCGACGACGACCTCCGAGCGGCAGCGCGACGTTCTCACTCGCGCGCTCGGGAGCGAGCTGAAGGTCGATCTGGCGCAGACGACGCACCGCGGACATGCCAGCGAGTACGCCGCACAAGCGGTCGAGAGCGGGCTCGACCTCGTCGTCGTCCTCGGCGGCGACGGCACCATCAACGAAGTCGTGAACGGGCTGCTCGGTGCCGGGCCCTACGACCCGGATCGGCCCGAGGGGCCGGCCCTTGCCGTGGTGCCCGGCGGGAGCACCAACGTGTTCAGCCGGGCCCTCGGGATCGCCCGCGACCCGGTGGTCGCCACGAGCGAGCTGCTCGAAGCGCTGCATGCCAAGCGGAGCCGCCGGATCGGCCTCGGACGCATCGATGAGCGCTGGTTCACCTTCACGGCCGGACTCGGGATCGACGCCGACACCGTCCGGCGGGTCGAGCGCTCCCGTGCCAAGGGCAAGCGGTCCACTCCGAGCCGCTACTCGCGGGCGACGGTCGCCGGGTTCTTGACGATGGACCGATCCCATCCCACCCTCACCCTCACCCGCGCCGGTGCGGAGCCGGAGACCGGCCTGTTCTTCGGGATCGCCTCCAACGCCTCCCCCTGGACCTACTTTCGCTCCAAGCCGATCGTGCTCACCCGTGACTGCACGTTCGACACCGGGCTCGACCTGCTGGTCATGCGCAGGATGGGTCTGCTGCCCACCCTGTGGGCGGCCAGCGGAATGCTGACCCAAGGCGGCGTGCGGGAGACCCGGAGCACGGCCGTCCATCGCGATCTGCGCGAGTTCACGCTGACCGCCGAGGAGCCACTCGCCCTCCAGGTCGACGGGGATTACCTCGGCGAGTCCAGCGGAGGAACATTCCGGTCGATACCGGGCGCACTGCGGGTGGTCGCCTGACCTCGCCCGCGCCGCGACCACCGCGCCGCGGCAACGCGGACCGTTGTGACATGTGCCACAGGGGCATCCGGTCAATGCGCTTGCTCAGCATCCAGTGAGGGCTTAGCGTCGGATAGGTAAGGCCCGCTGGACAGTCCCCACCCGGTGCAATAGCGTCGCGAGGGATCGCGATCATCGACCTTTGACGATCGCCGGAGTCCGGTGCAGTTCGTGAAACTGTTCACAAAGTGTGATCAGACGCGGTGGGGCCGAGCGCGACGACGGAAGGACAAACGCATGGACTGGCGACACCACGCCGCCTGCCGTGACGAGGATCCCGAACTGTTCTTCCCGATCGGCACCACCGGGCCCGCTCAACGCCAGGTGGCCGAGGCAAAGGTCGTCTGCCGCCGCTGCGAGGCGATCGACGCCTGCCTGATGTGGGCGTTGGACAACGACCAGGACGCCGGCGTGTGGGGCGGTCTGGACGAGGATGAGCGCCGGGTCGTCAAGCGCCGCCGGGTGCGCACCGCCCTTCGCAGCGCCTGAGCGGCCGCCGCGCTCACAGCTGCGCCCGGATCACCTCGATCAGCACGCTCGTTCCGCCGCCCGGCCGCCGCCCGATCTCGAACCGACCACCGAGTTCGCCCTCGACCAGGGTCCGGACGATCTGCAGTCCCAACCGGTCGGAGGATCCGATGTCGAAATCCTGCGGCATTCCCCGACCGTCGTCGGCGATCTCGATCTCGAGCCGGTCGCGGGTCGCACTGCGCACGATGACGTCGACCTGACCCCGGGCGCCGGCGGCGTACCCGTGCTCCACGGCGTTGTGAATGAGCTCGGACAGCGCCATCGCGAGTGGCGTGGCCACTTCGGCCGGCAACACCCCGAATGAGCCCTGGCGGCTGACCCGCACCGGAGAGCCCGCCACCTCGGTCACCATCGCAAGGACGCGATCGGCCACCTCGTCGAAGCTCATCGACTCGTCCAGGCTGCCGGACAACGTCTCGTGGACGACCGCGATCGAGGACACCCGCCGCACGGACTCCTCCAACGCCTCCCGCGCCTCGGGAGCCTCCACCCGGCGGGCCTGGAGCCGGAGCAACGCCGCGACGGTCTGGAGGTTGTTCTTCACCCGATGGTGGATCTCCCGGATGGTCGCATCCTTCGTGAGCAACGCGCGCTCCCGGCGGCGAAGCTCGGTCACGTCGTGCACGAGCACGATCGCACCGATGTGGTTGCCGTCCGGGCGCAGCGGCAACGCCCGGAGCTGGACCACGACGTCGCCGGCCTGGACGTCACCGCTGCCCGGAGTCCGGCCGCGCGCGATCACCGCCACCGGTTCGGCAGCCGAGGAGGGCTCCCGAACCGCACCGCCGGCGCCTCGATCGACGACCGCCGCGGTGACCTCGGCCAGAGACAGGCCGGCGAGGTCGCCCACGTGCCCGAGCCGACGGTACGCCGACAGGGCGTTCGGGCTGACGAAGGTGACCAGGCCGTCGCGATCGAGGCGGATCAGCCCGTCACCGACCCGCGGGCCGCCCTCGGGAACCGGCTCGCCCGGATAGGGCCAGCGACCCTCGGCAAGCATCTGCGCGAGCTCGTTCGCACTCCGCAGGTAGGCGATCTCGAGCTGGCTCGGAGTGCGCGCGGCGATCAGGTTCGTCGCGCGCTGAACGACCGCGATCACCCGACCGCCCACCAGGACGGGCAAGGCCTCCTCCCGAACCGCCGCGCCCGCCACCCACATCGGCTCGCCCTCGCGCACAATCCGGGCCTCGATGACGGCCCGGAGTAGCTGCGGTCGTTGCGCGGTCGGGACAACCGTGCCGACGAGGTCGTCCTGGAAGGAGGTCGGGCCTGTGGTCGGGCGCATCTGGGCGACGATCAGAAACTTCTCGCAGGTGCGGTCCGGGACATACAGCACGAGATCGGCAAAGGACAGGTCGGCGAGCAACTGCCAGTCCCCGACGAGCCGGTGCAAAGTGTCCGACCGTGCACCCTCCTCCGCGAGCGCGGAGTACGACGGCTCCCGTACTCGGCCATCCACGGTCCCGGCCGTATCGGCCGGCGACAGCAGCCGCGAGGACAACAACTCGTCCATCGTCGGCATGCCGCCAGGCTAGCGGCGTAGCCAGAACCGCCAGGGCTCAGGCGACGAGGCCGACCCGACGCAACTCGACCGTGAGGTCGTGCGGGTTCGTCGACGCCGTCATCGCTGCATCGAGAGTGATCACACCGTCGCGGATGAGCGACACCAGGTGCTGGTCGAAGGTCTGCATGCCGTAGTAGGAGCCGTCCGCAATCAACGCCATGATTCCCGAGGACTTCTCGGCGTCGACGATCGCGTCGGCGATCCGGCCGGTGTTGACGCACACCTCCATCGCGACGCAACGACCCTCACCGTCGGCGCGCGGGACCAACCGCTGGCAGATGATGCCGCGCAAGGCCCCCGCAAGGGAGATCCGGACCTGCTTCTGCTCGTGCGGCGGGAAGAAGTCCACCACTCGCGTGATGGTTTCCTGCGCGTCGGTCGTGTGCAGGGTCGACATGACGAAGTGACCCGTCTCCGCGGCGGCGAGAGCCGCCTTGACGGTCTCCTGGTCGCGCATCTCACCGACGAGGATGACGTCCGGGTCCTGCCGCATCGCGGCGCGAAGCGCGGTCGCGAAGTCCTCGGTGTCGACCCGCACCTCGCGCTGGTTGATCATCGCCATCTTGTCGAAGTGAAGGACCTCGATCGGGTCCTCGATGGTCACGCAGTGGACCTCGCGGTTGACGTTGACGTGGTCGATCATTCCGGCGAGCGTCGTGGTCTTGCCGGAACCAGTGGGACCGGTGACGAGCACCAGACCACGGGGTTCGAGCGCCAGGCTCTCAAGGACCGGTGGAAGACCCAGATCGGACAGCGGAATCGCGCCGACGGAGACCCGCCGAAAGACCAGCCCGGCCGATCCTCGCGAGCGAAACGCGTTGACCCGGAACCGTCCGACCCCCGACAGCGAGTACGCGAAGTCCGCCTCGTTGGTGCGCTCGAACTCTTCGACGAGGTCCTCCCGCAACACCTCGCGAACCATCTGCTCGGTGTCCGCGGAGGTCAGATCGCGGGTTTCGAGCTTGCGCAAGCGCCCATCCAGGCGGACGCGGGGCGGGGAACCCACCTTGCAATGCAGGTCCGATCCGCCACAGTCCGCCAGGGCCCGCAAGAAGGGCTCGATCATCAGTCCTGGCGTCACGAGGTGTGCTTCGGCGGATTCCGGGGTGTTCTTGACCGTTGACCCCGGATCAACGTCGGTGTCCGAGCCGCCGGTTTGTCAGAGTTTCGTCCGATATCGAGGACATCTATCGGATGACCGCGATGACATCACCCTCCTGGACCACCTGGCCTTCTTCCACCTGGAGCTCCGCGAGCGTGCCGGCGGTCTCGGCGACGACCGGGATCTCCATCTTCATCGACTCGAGAATGACCAACGTGTCGCCGACCTCGACGGGTTCGCCGGCCTGCGCGACCACCTTCCAGACGTTGGCCACCATCTCGGCCTTGACCTCAGCCACTCCTGCCTCCTGTCGCCCCCACCCCATCGAAGCATCGCCGCCGCTGCGGGCGGTTCGCAACCTCGGGCGCGCTGACCACGGCGGCACACTAGCGGGGTGGAGCTCGCCATTGTCGCTGCGGTCGGCGCCGCCGTGCTCGCCAGAGTTCGCGGCGGCTCGTGGCGCGGGCTGGTGGCGCTCGATTTGGCGGCCCTGCGGCTCCTTGTCGTCGCGGTCGCTGCCCAGCTTCTCGCGGGTGCACTGCAACGCCTCACCTCCGCCGACGGCTTCGCTCGAGCCGGAGCGCTCGTGTCGATCCTGGCCGTCCTCGGCTTCTGCTGGCGCAACCGGCGAGTCGCCGGGATCCCGCTCGTGGCCACTGGTCTCCTCGTCAACGGACTCGTCATCGTCCTCAACGGCGCCATGCCGGTGTCTGCCGCGGCAGCGCACCGGGCCGGCGTGTCCACCGCGCGGGTGGACTCCGGAGCGGATCCGCGGCACGTGATGAGCGGTCCCGGCACGCGCGCCCGGCTGCTCGGCGACACCATCGCGGTCCCACTTCCGGTTCGACCCGAGGTGGTCTCACCCGGAGATGTGCTGCTTGCCGCCGGTGTGGGCGAGCTCATCTACGTCGGCATGCGGCCACGGCGGCGCCGGCCGACGGCGCCCACCGCAGACCGACCCGCGGCCGCTGCCGTAGCGTTGCGCGAGAACCCGCCGGTGGCGTCACCGGCCGAACGAAGGAGTAGCCCATGGCGAAAAAGAGCCGCAAGCGTCGAGCCCGAGCGAAGCGCAAGGCAAACCACGGCAAGCGCCCCAACGCCTAGGTTCACTGACCAGGGTTCACTGACCAGGGTGGGTCCGCCTACCCGGGTGGCCGGTGTTGCCACGCTTCCCATGCACTCTGGACGATCTCGCGCAGGTCGTAGCGCGCCTGCCACCCCAGGTCACGGTGGATCGCCTCCACCGACGCAGTGACGCGAGCAGGGTCGCCGGGTCGGCGGGCCGCGATCGTCGCAGGGATGTCGATCCCGGTCACCGCCGCGACCTCGGCCAGGATCTCGCGAACGCTCGATCCTTGACCTCGCCCGACGTTGTACGCCGACGACCGACCCCCGCCGCTGAGGTGGCGCACCGCCGCCACGTGTGCGTCGGCAATGTCGGCGACGTGCACGTAGTCACGGATGCAGGTCCCGTCCGGTGTCGGATAGTCGTCGCCGAAGATCGTCGGGGGCGTGCCGCCGGTCAAGGCCCGCAAGGCGAGCGGGATCAGGTTGAACACCCCGGGATCGCCGAGCTCGACGCAGGCGGCCCCGGCCGCATTGAAGTACCGCAGCGAGATGACCTGAAGGTCGGTCGCGGTCGCGATCGCGCGGGTCATCCACTCGCCGATTAGCTTGGTCTCGCCGTAGGGACTGAGCGGAATGCCACGGACCTCCTCGGTCACCAGCTCCACGTCGGGCATCCCGTACACGGACGAGCTCGAGGAGAACACGAACGAGCCCACCCCGCAGTCGGCGGCGGCCTCCAGCAGCGAAATCAAGCCGCCGACATTCTCCCGGTAGTACCTGAGCGGATCCGCGACGGACTCGCCGACCTGCTTTTTCGCGGCAATATGGACGATTCCGTCGACCGCATGAGTGCGGAGAGTGTCCGTGAGCAACTCACGATCCGCCACACTGCCGACGACGAGCGGGGCATCACCAACCCTGGATGCTTCGCCGGTGGACAGATCATCCACGACGACCACGGGTTCACCGAGGTCGCGAAAGGCCTTGACGACGTGTGCGCCGATGTAGCCGGCGCCGCCGGTGACAAGCCACGAGCTCACTCGGCGCGGTACTCCACCGTTGAGATCTCGACGCGCACCTCAGCGAGCTTCGTCCGGATCCGGTGCTTGAGCTCATCCGGTGCGATCTCGCTCCCACAACAGCGAGCGACGAGGGCCTTGACCTCCTTCTCGATGCCGAACTCGCGAAGGCATGGACCGCACTCGTCGAGATGCTCGCGAACCTCACTGCGATGCGAGTCGTCGATCTCGCCGTCCAGGTAGAGGTACACCTGCCGGATGACCTCGCCGCAGTCGGTCGCGTGCGGATTGCCGCAGCTCATCGCAACCACGCGTTCATGTCGCACTCCCCGCCTGTGTGGCTTCGGTGTTTTCGTGGTCGGAGGAGTAGCCACGCTCGGCGGCGTAGTGTTCGAGGGCTTCGCGCAGGCCGCGGCGACCGCGGTGCAGCCGTGACATCACGGTGCCGATCGGCGTACCCATGATCTCGGCGATCTCCTTGTACGCGAAACCCTCGACGTCGGCGAGATAGACCGCCATGCGGAAGTCCTCTGGCAACGATTGAAGCGCTTCCTTCACGTCACTGTCAGGCAAATGCTCCAGCGCTTCCATCTCCGCGGACTTCAAACCCGAGGAGGTGTGCGACTCGGCGCTGGCCAACTGCCAGTCCTCAACGTCGGCACTGCCCGACTCGAGCGGCTGGCGTTGCTTCTTGCGGTAGGAGTTGATGAAGGTGTTCGTCAGGATCCGGTAGAGCCACGCCTTGAGGTTCGTGCCCTCCTGGAACTGATGGAACG
Organism: Mycobacteriales bacterium; assembly: GCA_035501255.1. GTDB lineage: Bacteria > Actinomycetota > Actinomycetes > JAFAQI01 > JAFAQI01 > JAFAZI01. Next base: position 7,278 of record DATJWM010000195.1, read on the forward strand.
CGGCGAACGCTTTGACGAACGTCTCCTGCACCAGGTCTTCGGCGTCGGCAGGGTTCCGGGTCATCCGCAAGGCGGCCGAGTACAACTGGTCGAGGTAGGGCAGCGCGTCACGCTCGAAACGCGCGCTTCGTTGCTCGACGGTCTCCTCGGTCACCCGGCGCCCTTCGTCAGATCCGGCTGCGGCTGCTGTCGTGCCCGGTGTGGAGCGTACGACGGTCGCCCCCGAACCGCCGAAACCGGCTCGGTGCGGGCCGCGAGATCCGGGCCTGCCGGCCGAGCGCCCGCCGGCCGCCCGCTGGGTTGCGAGAGTCACGCAGGGTGCAACGCCCCGGGCCGCGGGCCGATTCCCGCACACCAGTCGAGCACGGCCGCTGCCACCCGATCCGGGGCCTGCTTGAGGGCATGATCGCCCGGCACCCCGACGACGGTGACGCTGCCGGGAGCCGCGGTCCTCACCTGCTCGGGCGTGCCGAAGGCGTCCCGCTCCCCCTGGACGATCAGCGTCGGAACCGCCAGGTCGAACAGCTCGTCGGCCCGGGATTTCTCGGGTCTTCCCGGCGGATGCAGGGGGAACGCGAGCGCGACGACGGCATCGGCGCCGACGGTGCCGGCACTCCGGCAGGCGACCCGCGCGCCGCTACTGCGCCCGGCCACGACGAGCAGCCCGCGACGCCGCCGCCGGAGGGCCGCGACGACCGTCGTCCAGGCGAGATCGAGGCGGGGGGCCGCGTCCGGCGCCCGGCGACCCTTCACCCGATACGGCTGTTCCACCCGCGCGACCGTCCACCCCGAGGCCACCAGCGCCCCGGTCACCGCCAGCAGGTCAGCCGTCTCGATCCCGCCACCCGCACCGTGACCGAGGACCACCAGTCCACGACCGCCGACCGGCCCGGTCGTGATCGTGGCACGCGCGCGGCCGACCGGCGTCTCAACCTCCCGGACCGTTACCCGCCGCGCCACCCGTCGTTTCTACCGCCGGATCGCGACCAGGTGTGGCGGATGGGACGATCACGCGGTG